>DAHUXL010000040.1 GCA_027307195.1 Rhodanobacter sp.
CCCACTGCCGCCGCCCCAGCCACCACCGCCGAAGCCACCCCAGCCGCCGCCGCCGATCGAGCGTCCGGCACCGCCGGGCAACAGCATCAGCACGCCGCCGACCAGCGCGCCGATGATGCCGGCACCCATCGAAATCAGCAGCCACAACAACCCGCCGACCAGCATCGCACCCAGTGGTGCCCGTACCCAGGGCGGCGCCCGGCCCAGCATGCTGCGCAAGAACAGGGCCACGAACACGCCGATCATCAGGCCGTTCTGCAGACCGGGGCCGGAATGTTCATCAGCCGAATTACCCTGCACCGGCGGCGGCAATGCCTCGCCGTTGATCAGCTGGGTCAGTGCGCCGACGGCGTCGCTGATGCCCCCGAAATAGTCGTTGCTGCGAAATTTCGGCGCGATGTATTCGCGGATGATCCGCGCGGTGGCCGCATCGGGAATCGCGCCTTCCAGCCCGTAGCCCACTTCGATGCGCACGCGGTGATCGTTTTTCGCGACCAGCAGCAGCACACCGTCATCGGTGCCCTTGCGACCGACCTTGTTCGCTTCGGCCACCGCCAGCGAATAGCTTTCGATATCCTGCCCGGCCGTGCTGTCGACCATCAGCACGGTCAGCTGCGAGCCCTTGGCCTTCTCCAGCGCGACCAGTTGCGCATCCAGCTGATCGATCTGCTGCGCCGTCAGCGTGCCGGTGAGGTCGGTGACGTGGCGGGTCAGTTTCGGCACCGCATCGGCCGCATGCAGCAACGCCGGCGACAGCAACGCCATCGCCAGCAGCAGACACAGGCGCGGCCAGCGCCGGAACATCATCAATGCGTCGAAGCGGCGGGGGCCGGCGTGCCGGTGCCGAAGTCAACCGTCGGCGCGGTGGAGATCGCCTTCTCGTTGTCCACGCTGAAGTTCGGCTTGACCTTGTAACCGAACATCTTGGCCGTGAGGTTGTTCGGGAAGGTGCGGATCATCTGGTTGTACTGCTGCACTGCCTGCACATAGCGGTTGCGCGCCACGGTGACCCGATTCTCGGTGCCTTCGAGCTGCGCCTGCAGGTTCTGGAACAGGCCGTCGGCCTTGAGCTGCGGATAGTTTTCGCTGACCACCATCAGGCGCGACAGCGCGCTGCCCAGCTGGCCCTGTGCCGCCTGGAACTCCTGCAGCTTCTGCGGATCGTTGAGCGAATCCGCATTGACCTGCAGGCTGCCGACCTTGGCGCGTGCCTCGGTCACCTCGACGAAGACTTTCTCTTCGTGCTGCGCATAGCCCTTGACCGTGTTGACCAGGTTCGGCACCAGGTCGGCGCGGCGCTGGTACTGGTTGAGCACTTCGGACCAGGCGGCCTTGACCGCTTCATCCTGCCGCTGCATCGCGTTGTAACCGCAGCCGGTCAGGCTGACGGCGAGCAACAGCAGCACGAGATTGCGCAGAAGTTTCATGGGCTCGCTCCGATCCGGTGGAAGATCATTCCATCATCCCATGCCGTCCGGTGCAATCGTCTCTGTTCGGAATGAACGCTGGCCGCTCAGCCGAGAAGGCGTGGCCCCAGAATCAGCGCCCAGCTCAACGCCACCATCACCAGCAGCACGAACACCGCCGCCGAACCCATGTCCTTGGCGCGTCCGGCCAGTTCGTGGAATTCCGGACTGACCTTGTCGACCACCGCCTCGATCGCCGAATTGAGCAGCTCGGCCGACAGCACCAGCAACGGCGCCACGATCAGCGCGAATTTTTCCAGACCGCCGTCACCGAGCCACAGGCCCAGCGGCACCAGGACGATCACCAGACAGGCTTCCAGCCGGAACGACGCCTCGTGGCGCCAGGCCGCCCGGAAACCCTTCATCGACCACTGGAACGCGTTCCAGAGCTGCTTGGGACCACGAAAACCTTCGGCGGCCATCGCGACGCGCCCTCAGGCGGCCGCCGGCAACGGCGACCCGGCAATGGCCATGACGGCAGCAACGGATGGCGGCAGCTCGACGATCGGCATGGGCGGCAACTTCCCTTCAAACAGGCTGATTCAGGCGGCCATGATGCCACAGGCGCCACCCCCGAACGGCCTGCCAACGCCATGGCACAGGCGCCCCGGTGCTGGCAGGCACCTGCACCGCGGGCTTTCGCCATGCCGCAGTGCAGCTACACCCTGATGGCGAATAGGTTACGCTTCGACGGTTGTGATCCGTTCAGGCTCGCATGTCATAGAGGCGCCTTGGCGTCGCCACAGTTTGAATCCCACGGAAAAGAGTTATGGCAATCCAGAACCCGCCCGTCTCGCAGACGCGCTCCTTCACTACCGTCTTCATGATCGAGATGTGGGAGCGTTTCGGCTTCTACGGCATGCAGGTGTTGATGGTCACCTTCCTGATGAAGAAGCTCGGTTTCGTCGACACCAAGGCCAACCTGGTCTGGGGCGCGGCGGCGGCGCTGATCTACGCCACACCGGCGATCGGTGGCTGGGTTGGCGACAAATTGCTCGGTACGCGCCGCACCATGCTGATCGGCGCGACGGTGCTGGCGATCGGCTACGGCATTCTGTGGATTCCACCAGAGGCGCTGGGTCTGACCGATGGCGGCAGCGGCCTGATGGCGTTGCTAACCCCGGCCAACCTCACCTATTTCGCGCTCGGCGTGATCGTGGTCGGCAACGGCTTCTTCAAGCCCAATGCCGGCAACCTGGTGCGCAAGATCTACGAGGGCGACGACACCAAGATCGACAGCGCCTTCACCATCTACTACATGGCGGTGAACATCGGCTCGATGATCTCGATGACCGCCACGCCGTGGATTCGCGACGTCGTCGGCAAGCGCTACGGCGATTCGATGGGCTGGCACACCGCGTTCGGCGTCTGTGCGATCGGCCTGATCCTGGGCCTGGTCAATTACCTGTTCATGCGTCGCGCGCTGCGGCACATCGGCTCGCCCGCGGACGACCTGCCGATGAACATGCGTCGTGCGCTGCCGGTCTTCGGTGCGGCCTTCCTGCTGATCTTCGTCGTCGCGTTCATTCTCCATAGCCAGGCCGTGGCGAAGGTCTGCGTCTACGCCGCCGGTGTACTGATCCTGGGCGTGTTCGCGCACCTGATCCGCAGCAGCAAGCCAAGCGAGCGCGCCGGCCTGATCGCCGCATTGGTGCTGACCGTGCAGACGATCTTCTTCTTCATCTTCTACTCGCAGATGGCGACGTCGCTGAACCTGTTCGCGCAGCACAACGTGGACCTGGCGTTCAACGTATTCGGGATGCACCTGTTCAACTGGATCCCCGAGCAGTACCAGAACCTCAACGCAATCTGGATCGTTGTCCTGAGCCCGGTGCTGGTGTTCGCCTATAACGCGCTCGGCCGGGTCGGCAAGGATCCGTCGATCGCACTGAAGTTCGCGCTGGGTTTTGCCGCAGTCGCCGTGGGTTTCTTCATGTATGGCGTGGGCGCAAGCGCGGCGGTGGCCGGCCAGGTGTCGTCGTGGACGATGGTCTGGGGTTATGGCTGGTATTCGCTGGGCGAGCTGCTGGTCAGCGGACTCGGCCTGGCGATGATCGCGCGCTATGTGCCTTCGCGCATGGGCGGCTTCATGATGGGCGCGTACTACGTGGCCGTGGGCCTGTCGCAGTACCTCGGCAGCATCGTGGCCAACTATGCACATATCCCCGACAACATCACCGATCCGGTGCAGTCGCTGACGATCTACGTGAGCCTGTTCAACAAGCTCGGTTTCGTCGGCATCGCCTGCGTGGTGATCGCGCTGGTCATGCTGCCGCTGATGAACAAGCTGTCGGCCAGCCATTCCGATCCCGCGAACAACCACACTCCGCTGCCGGCCGTGCGCAGCGAGGAATTCAACACGCAGTCCTGACGCGATGGAACCCGCCGCGCCACGCGTGGCGGGTTCATTGCACGTCATGCAAGCTCCGATGATCGACATGCCACACCGGCCCGCCCAGCGCATTGGTCCCTTCGCACTGACACGAACGCTGGCATGGCTGCGTCTGTGTGCGATCGCCGGACAGAGCGTGGCCGTGCTGGTCTGCGCGTGGTGGATGCAACTGCAGATCCCGTTGCTGCCGCTGCTGGTCGGCATCGGCCTGCTCGCGGTGTTCTCCGTGTTCACCGCGTGGCGGCTCCGCCAACCATGGCCGGTACGCGAATGGGAAACCATCGGCCACATCACCGCCGACACGCTGGTACTCGGCTACCTGCTGTATTTCACCGGCGGCGCCAGCAATCCGTTCATCACCCTGCTGCTGGTGCCCATCGCGCTGAGCGCGGCGGCGCTGTCGGTGCGCGCGATCCTGGCGGTAGCCGCGCTGGCCGGCGTCGCCTATGTGATCCTGCTGTACTGGCATGTGCCGTTGCCGATGCCGATGCACGGTGAGCTACGCGGCGGCTTCTCGCTGCACGTGGCCGGCATGGCCGTGAACTTCGTGATCAGTGCGCTGCTGCTGGGCTTCTTCATCAACCGACTGGCGCACGCGTTACGCGTGCAGCAACTGGAAGTGCAGCGGGTGCGCGAGCGCGCGCTGCGCGACGAGGGCATCCTGGCGATTGCCACCCAGGCCGCCGGCGCCGCGCACGAGCTCAACACGCCGCTGTCGACGATGCGCACGTTGCTGCCGGAGCTGCGCCGCGAGCATGTCGGCGATACGTCACTTGCCGAAGATCTGGCGCTGCTGGAGGGTCAGGTGGATCGCTGCCGCACGATCCTTCGCGAGATGGTCGCGTTCGGCAAGGCTCAGTTGTCGCAGGAACCGGAACGGCTTAGCGTGGCCGAGTTCATTCACGGCTGCCTGGAACGCTTCCAGTTGCTGCGACCCGAAGCCGAGTTGACCCTGGAACTCGACGAGGCTACCGCGAAGACCGTGCTGCGTACGCCGCCGGGCCTGCGCCATGCGCTGCTCAATCTGCTCAACAATGCTGTCGAAGCCTCGACCAGCCGCCACTCGCAGGCAGTGGTGCTGCAGGTATCGCGCGATGGCGGCTGGCTGCAGTTGAGCGTGCGCGATCACGGCCCCGGTTTTGGCGCCACCGGCGATCCGACCCTGCTCGGCTATTCGCAGAAGCAGGGCGGCCTCGGCATCGGTCTGGCCCTTGCCGAAGCCACCGCCGAACGCCTCAATGGCGAAATGATTGCCCGCAACACCGACCACGGCGCGGAAGTACGTCTGCGCCTGCCATTGGCGGTGATCGCCGAAAAATGACCCGCCAGCCGCCGTGCACGCATCCGCGCTTCCGGCAAGAATGGGCTTTGCTCCACTTTCAGGAAACACTGCAATGACCGAGTTGCCCCACGCTGCCACAGCACGTCCGTTGCTGCTGGTCGACGACGACACCACCTTCCTGCGCGTGCTGGCGCGAGCGCTCGGCTCGCGTGGCTTCGAGGTCATCACCGCGAGCACTTTCGACGAAGCCCGCGCGCTGACCCGCCGGCATCAGCCGCGCTATTGCGTGCTCGACCTGAAGCTGGGCGAAGACAACGGCCTGCGCCTGATTCCCGAACTGCATACCTTGGTGCCGGACCTGCGCGTGCTGCTGCTGACCGGTTACGCCTCGATCGCCACCGCGGTGGAAGCGATCAAGCGCGGCGCCCACGATTACCTGGCCAAGCCGGTCGATGCCGATGCCGTGGTACGCGCGTTGCTCGATGGCGACAACGACAGCGAAGACAGCGATCCACCGGATGCGCCCGAGCAGCCGCTGGCACTGCGCCGGCTGGAGTGGGAACACATCCAGCGCGTACTGACCGAATGCGACGGCAACATCTCCGAGACCGCGCGCCGGCTCGGCATGCACCGCCGCACCCTGCAGCGCAAATTGAGCAAGCACCCGGTACGCGAACGGCCCGAACGGGACGACTGATCCACTGCTCGCCCGCCGTCGCAAGGTCGGCGGGCACCTTTCATCGCTGATCGGCATCCCATGCACGCCGGGCGATGCCGTTGTACCTGCGCCGGTACTCCTCTGCTGCGACAACGCGCCATCTGTTGCGCGCGTGACGGCGGACTATGCTTGCAACCCTAGACCCCCGTCCAGAGTATTGCTTGAACACCCTCGTGCACCGCCTTTGCGCTGTCGCGTTTGCCGTGTCCAGCGCCCCGCTGCTGGCTGCCGACCCCGCATCCGCAACCACCACCCTGGCGCCGGTCTCGGTGCATGCCAGCGATACCGGGGTGATGGAAACACCGAGCGTGCAGGTGCGCGTGAGCCGCACGCAACTGCAGCAGCAAAACGTCACCGAAAGCGCCGACGCGTTGAAGTACGTGCCGAACATGATGGTGCGCAAGCGCTATATCGGCGATCCGAATGCAGTGATCAGCGGCCGCAATGCCGGCACCCTGCAGAGTGCGCGCAGCCTGGTCTATGCCGACGGCCTGCTGCTCTCCAATCTGATGACCAACGGCTACGACGGCGCCCCGCGCTGGGGCATGGTGGCGCCCGAGGAAATCGGTGCAGTCGACATCCTGTACGGACCGTATTCCGCGCTGTATCCGGGCAATTCGCTGGGCACCACCGTGTTGATCCACACCGTCTTGCCGCAGCGGCTGACCGCCAGCGCCAGCACGCAGTTCTTCAGCCAGGACTTCCACGATGGCTACGGTGCCGGCGGCCACTACAACGGCCACCAGCTCGCTGCCACGCTGGGCGACAAGCAGGACCGCTGGAGCTGGCTGCTCGAATTGAACCGGCTCGACAACGATGGCCAGCCGCTGCAATACGCCACGGCCAAGGCCGGTGGCAACCCGGCCATCGCCGTACCGGTGAGCGGCGCCACGCTCGACCGCAACCCGAACGGCACGCCGCGACTGGTCTACGGCGCCAACAGTATCGAGCACACGATGCAGACCCAGGCCAAGCTGAAGATCGGCGTCGACGTGACCGAACAGATCGCCGCGCTGTTCACCGTCGGCTGGTGGCACAACCGCGCCGAGGATCGCACCCGCAGCCTGATCCGTGATGCTGCCGGCGAGCCCGTCAGCAGGGGTGCGATCAATGCCGCCGGACAGACCTGGACCCTGCCGACCAGCGGCCTGGCCCCCACCGCCGCCCGCGATACCCACATGCTGTATGGCATCGAGTTGGATGGCCATCTGGACAACGACTGGCGCTGGACCGCGGTGGCCAGTCATTACGACTTCCTGCGTTCGCAGGCCGCCACCGCGAGCCGGGCCGAGCCCGGCACGCCGATCGGCGGCCCCGGTACCATCGCGAACAAGGCCGGCTCGGGCTGGGACACGTTCGACCTGCGCAGCTCCGGCCCGCTCGGCGATCGGCACATGCTGTACGTCGGCGTGCACGGCGACCGCTACGTGCTCGACACCCGTGTGCGCAACGCCAGCAACTGGCTCGGCGATGCCGACGGCACACCGGTCAGCGCATTCGCCGGACGCAGCCAGACCCGTGCGGCGTATCTGCAGGACGTGTGGAGCTTTGCCGATGCGTGGGCGCTGACCCTGGGCGGACGGCTGGAGCAATGGCGTGCCTACGGCGGCCTGCTCGGCAATGCCAGCAGCACGCTGCACTACGCTGATCGGCAGCGCACCGATTTCTCGCCGAAGGCCGCGTTGAGCTGGGATCTTGCCGACGGCTGGGAACTGCGCCTGGCGCATGGCAAGGCGGTGCGCTACCCGACCGTCACCGAGCTGTTCCAGGGCACCATCTCGGCCAACGCGATCGTCAACAACAATCCCGCACTCAAGCCCGAGCGCGACGAATCCACCGATCTCACACTGAGCCGCCGCCTGAGCCAGGGTCACTGGCGCGTCTCGGTGTACCAGGACCGCATCGCCGATTCGCTGTACGCGCAGACCGACATCACCGTCACCCCCACCGTCACCAGCGTGCAGAACATCGGCAAGGTGCGCAGTTGCGGTATCGAAGGTGAGCTCGGCCTCACCGACGTGTGGACGGAGGGACTCGACCTGCAGGCCAGCCTCGCGTTCAACGATGCGAAGACGCTAACTGATCGTCAATACCCGCTGGCCAACGGCAAATACTTCCCGCGCATGCCGAAGGTCCGCGCCAGCGTGTTCGCCGACTACCGCTTCGCGCCGCAATGGGACGCCTCGCTCGGCATCCGTCACTCCGGCCGTCAATACGGCACGCTGGACAACAGCGACTACGTCAACACCTATGGCGCGGTGAGCAGCTTCACCGTTGCCGAAGCGAAGCTGCGCTGGAAATTCGCGCCGGGCTGGACTGCCGCGCTCGGCGTCGACAACCTCACCAACGCGACGTACTGGGTCTACCATCCCTACGCCGGCCGCACCTGGTTCGGCGAACTGCGTTGGGAGTTGTGAATCACGCAGCTTTTCTCCTCCCCTGCTGTGCAGGGGAGGAGAAAAGCTCAACCGAGGGAACCTGATGCGCCGTCTGCTGATCATCCTGCTCTGCCTGCTCTCGCCAGCGCTGCTCGCGCACGAAGGCATGTCGATGGACATGCCGAAAGGTCCCGAGCTGGGCGCCAGCGCGGCATTCGACAGCCATGGCCGGCTGTACCTGGTTGACGCAGCGGATGACCACGTGCGCCTGCGCCATTCCGACGACGACGGTCGCACGCTGAGCGTGCCGGTCGAAGTGAACGCCATCGCCGAACCGATCTACGCCGAGGGCGAGAACCGCCCGAAGATCGCGTTCGGTCCGCACGACGAACTGTATGTGAGCTGGTCGCAGCCGCGCGCGAAACCATGGACCGGCTTCGTGCGCTTCGCCCGTTCACTGGATCGCGGCGAACACTTCAGCAAGCCGCTGACCGTGCACCACGACCACGCCGAGATCACCCATCGCTTCGATGCGCTGGCGGTGGACGGCAACGGCCGCATCGTGATCGCGTGGATCGACAAGCGCGACGTGATCGCCGCCACGGCGCAGAGCAAGCCGTACCTGGGCGCGGCGGTGTACTACAGCTGGTCCGATGACGATGGCGCCAGCTTCGTGCCCGAGCGCAAGCTGGTCGACCAGAGCTGCGAATGTTGCCGCATCGCGCTGGCGCGCCTGCCCGACGGCAGAATCGCCACGTTCTTCCGCAATATCTACGGCGACAACATCCGCGACCACGCCTATGCCGTGCTGCGCACGGACGGCCAGGCCAGCCAGCTCGAGCGCGCCACCTTCAGCGACTGGCAGATTGCCGGCTGCCCACATCATGGCCCCGGCCTGGCGATCGGCAGCGACGGCGTCCGTCATGCGGTGTGGTACGAAGCCAAGGGCAAGCCGACGATCTGGTACGGCCAGCTCGACCCCGGCCACGCGCCGCAACACCCGTTGGCGATCGCCACGGCGGGCGCCAGCCATGCCGACATTGCCGTGCACAAGCGCACGGTGTGGGTGGTGTGGAACCAGGTCGATGCGCACGGTAACGCACTGATGCTGCGTCGCTCGAACGACAACGGCGCGCACTTCGATGCTCCGCACGAGATCGCCCGCAACAATGGCGCGGTCGGATCGCCCCAGTTGCTGCAGAAACAGGGACGCGCCTTCGTGGCATGGAACACCGCGGCCGGCTTTCGCCTGATCGAGATGCCGCGATGAAGCGCCTGCTGCTGGCACTTGCTCTATTGCTGCCGACCGTCGCCATGGCCGGCTCGCTGAAACCGTTGACAGCGGCCGACGTGCCGGCCCTGCTGCTGCCACCGGCGCATGGCGAACGGATCATCGCGCTATGGGCACTCGACTGCGCTTATTGCGAACCGAACCTCGAAGCTCTCGCCGCCTTGCAGCGCGCGCGCCCGCACGAGATCGAACTGCTCACGGTGGCCACCGACAGCGCCGGGCAACACGAGGCCATCGAAGCGCGCCTGCGCAGCATGCAGATGACCGGTTACCCGGCCTATGCCTATGCCGAAGCCTCACCCGAACAGATCAACTTCCTGCTCGACCCGAGCTGGGGCGGCGAGACACCACGCGTGCTGGTGATCCGTGCCGATGGCAGCCGAGTGGGCATCAGCGGTGCGTTGACGCCGGCGCAGCTGCAAAAGCTGCGCTAGACGCCGGGTTATTCCGCGCTGTCGCCCGGTGCCGGCAGCTCCGCCGTGCCATCGTCCTCATCGCCATAGAGCGCCACGTGCGGCACACCATCAGCACCGATCCAGCCGCGATACATGCCATCGGTGTTGAACGGGATCGAGATCTGGCCGTCCGCATCCAGTGCGATCGCACCGCCGTTGCCGCCCATCGAGGGAATTTCCTGATTGATCACCTCGGCGGCGGCACGCTTCAGCGGCACACGCATCTGGGTGACCTTCATGCAGATTTCGTGGGCGGCCACCGTGCGAATATAGAACTCGCCCCAACCCGTGGCGGATACCGCACAGCCGGAATTCGCGTAGGTGCCGGCGCCGATGATCGGCGAATCGCCGATGCGGCCCCAGCGTTTGTCGGTCATGCCACCAGTGGACGTGCCGGCGGCAAGATGACCTTGCGCATCCAGCGCCACCGCACCGACCGTGCCGAAATGTTTGGTCGTCTCGACGTCCGCATGCGGCTGCTTCGCCGCGTCCTCCTTGAGCGCCTTCTGCAATTGCTGCCAGCGTTCCTCGGTACGGAAATACGCTGGATCGACCAGCGGCATGCCGATGCTCTGCGCGAATGCCTCGGCACCATC
>DAHUXL010000232.1 GCA_027307195.1 Rhodanobacter sp.
TATCCTGGAAATTGAAGGTGACGCGCTTGCCGTTATAGCCCGGCTCCTGACCCAGCTTGGCCAGCTTTTCATCCTTGGCGTCAGCTTTTTTCGACGCCACTTCGACCACATACTGATCGGCAGTCTGGTAGGCCGAGGTCTCGACATTGCCCTTGACCGCAATTTCCAGGCGGGCACCGCCACCTGTGCCTGCACGCGTGATGATGGATTGCACCGGCGTGGCGAAATCCATGGTATCCAGGCGCTGGGCAAGGTTGGGCGGCAGGTTCGCATGATCGATGTTGACCAGCAGCTTGTCGCCCTTGCGGGTCATATCGGCATTCGCACCGCTGCCGTTGAAGCTGATCAATACGCGACCCTCGCCATTCGGGCCGCGGCGGAAATCGATATTGGAAATCGTCGGGCCATTCGATGACGACGGCAACGCCTTGCTCGGATCGATGGTGGAGGCCGTCGTAACAGACTGATCCGTGCTGCCGTTGTTGACGGTAAGTATCAGGCTGCTGCCTTCGACTCGCGAACGGTAGCTCGATTCGCGCATCAACTCGATCACCACCCGGGTACGGCCACCAGCGGCCACCGCGGATACACCCGAGGTCGAGCCCTTGCCGATATCGAGATGCCGCGCGGCTGCATTGTCGGTGTCGGCAAAGTCGACCGCGATGCGCGGCGGATTGCCCGTGGTGAATATCTTCGGTTGCGGCACCGGCCCGTTGGCGAAGTCCATATGCAGCTCGACACTGCCGCCTGGCAATGCGTCGTAGCTGATGTTCTTCAGCGTGGTGGTGGCTGCCATCGCGGCGCTGGCCCAGGTGGCGCCGGCGATCAGCAGGCCCATCAACATGTAACGGCTCGCATGGCGCATGACACGGCCCCGGAAGGATTGGATTTGGTTGGTCATTGCATCAGCCCCTGTCTACCTATTTCGCGTCAAGCGCGATGCTGGCCGGACGTTCCATCCAGCCACCATTACCGTTGGATACCAGCTCGACCAGATCGATATGGTCCTCACTGATCGCGGTGATATGCCCGTAGTTCTGGCCCATGTACTCGTTGGCATGGACACGATGGATCACTCCACCGGGATCCTTGACCAGCACTTCCATGCTCGCGCCTGCGCCGACAGTGCCGACCATCTTGAGGCTGTCCAACGCGAACATCTCGAGTGGTTGCTTGGCGCGATTGGCGTCCGGCCGCGGACCGCTGGTCGCGGCATTGGTCTGCAACTCGGCCGTACTCGGGCTGAATGGATCGCGCCGATCCTGATCGTCGTACTTGAATGTCTCGAATGTCTTGATCACCGGCAGCGGCTGGATCGGTGCACCCTTCTTGGCCTTTTCCTGCGCAACCCAGTCGCGCAGATCCGACATGCCACGAGTGCAACCGCTCAGTACCAGTGCGATCCCCAGCATCAGCAGGAGTCGTACCGCATGCGCCGGTTTGATGGGAGCAAACTTGTTCATCATTTCGCCCCCCCCGTCTTGCCTTTGCTACCGGCAGTTGCCGCTGAGCTCTCTTCATCGTCCAGATAGCGATAGGTCTTCACGGTACCCTGCAGTACAAGTTGACCGCCTCCACTGCCGTCCTTGCTCGGCGATTTCGGGGTCAGCGAGACATCGTGCAAGGTCAGGATCACGACCCGCGGCAACGAGGCCACGCCACTGATGAAGGTGCCGAACTGATGATAAGTACCGGTCATGCGCAGCGTGATCGGTTTTTCCGCGTAGAAGTCCTTCGGCGTTTCCGGGCCCGGCTGGAACAGGTCGCTTTCCAATCCCGCCGACTGCGCAGTTTGCGAGATATCGATCAGCAATTCGGGCATCTCGGTCTTGCTGGGCAGCTGACGCAGCAACTGGCGCAACATGTCCTGCATCTCGTCAAGCTGCTGTTGCAGCGCTTCCAGGTTGACCGACTTGGCCTGCTTGGCCGAGAAATCCGCCTTGAGCTGATCTTCCTTGCCGGCCAGTGTCTTCAGGCTGTCTTGCTGGTCACCGACGAAGAAATACCAGCCGAACAACAGAACCACGGCGCACAGCAACACGGTGAAGAACACCTTGACCGATTGCGGCCAGCCACCGACGTTGTTGCGATCGAGATTGCGGATGTCGTCGAGGAACTTCATGGCTTGGTCCCTCCCGTAGCAGCTGGCGCAGTCACTGGCTTGGCTCCAGGCGCGACAGGTGCTGTTGTCGTTGCATCGACCGGCTTCGCCTGCGCGGCGGTCATCGCCTTGGCGGCAGTGCCGGCGATCGCCGGAGCCGTCGCGGCCGGGGTCGCGCTGGAACTGGCCTCGGCCGGCTGCACCGGAACCTTGCCGGCCTCAGCCTCGTCCGTCTTGGGCCGGCTCAATGTCACATCCAGGCCAAAGCTATACGGCATGCGGGTTGCATCATGGGTGTTTTCGGTCTTGCGCAGATCGGTGTGACCCATCCACGGCGAGCTTTCGACATTGCGCATGTATTCGGCGACGCTGGCATTGGACTGCGCCACGCCATCGAGCGACATCGACTGGCCACTCTGCTTCAGCCCACTCAGACGCGCACTGGAAGGAATCGTCTTCACCAGTTCGTCGAACAGGTGCACCATCTGCGAACGGTCTGCCTGCAATTGTTCGATGATCTGCTTGCGCGCCAGCAGATGCTCACGCACCTTTTCCAGATCCTTGATCTTGGCAATGCGCACGTCGAGTTGCTTGATTTCGGTCTGCAGGTACGCGTTGCGCTCGTTCTGGTTGTCGATGCGCTGATCCATCCAGAATATCCACAGCAACAGCACGCCCAGCGCCACCACGAAGGCGGCAACGAGCTGCATGTAGAACTCGCGTTCGCGTTGCTTGCGCCGTTCGGCGCGCCACGGAAGTAGGTTGACGTGTGCCATCAGTCGAAGCTCCTCAGGGCGAGGCCGACCGCGATCATCAGCGCGGGCGCGTCCTGCGCCAGCGACTGCGCCTGCACCCGTGGCGACAGCGACATGCGGGCCAGCGGATTGGCGACGACGCAGGGTACCCCAAGCTGTTCTTCGAGCATCGGGCCCAATCCTTCGATCGAGGCGCAACCACCAGCCAGCACCACCTGGTCGACCTTGCTGTATTCGCTGCCTGCGAAGAAGAACTGCAGCAGCCTGCTGATCTGCTGGATCAGCGATTCCTTGAACGGCTCCAGTGCCTCGGTCTCGTAGGACTCGGGCAGGCCGCCCTTGCGCTTGGCACGGCCAGCTTCCTCATAGGAAAGACCGAAGCGGCGCATGATTTCGTCGGTCAATTGCTTGCCGCCGAAAACCTGTTCGCGCGAATAGATGGTGCGCTGATTGCGCAACACCGACAGCGTGGTCATGGTGGCACCGATGTCGACCACTGCGACCAGCGCATCGCGACCGACGTTGAGCTGGTCGGCCACCATCGCAAACGCGTTCTCCATCGCGAACGCCTCGACATCGATCACGCTGGCGGTAAGTCCGCCCAGATCCAGCGCCGCCACGCGCATGTCGACGTTCTCGGTGCGAGAGGCCGCCAGCAGCACGTTGTTCATGTCTGGATTGTCACGTACCGGCCCGATCACTTCATAGTCGAGGCTGACTTCGTCGATCGGATATGGGATGTACTGGTTCGCCTCGACCTGGATCTGGCCTTCCAGATCGTCGTCGGAAAGCTCTGCGGTCATCGGAATGATGCGGGTGATCACGGCTGACCCGGCCACCGCTGCCGCTGCGTGTTTGAGTTTGGAGCCCGATCGCGCCAGTGCGCGACGAATCGCATCGCCCACCGCCTCGACCTCGACGATGTTTTTTTCGACCACGGCATTGGGCGGCAGTGGCTCGACCGCGTAATGCTCCACGCGATAGCGACCGCCCGCTTGACTTAGCTGCAGCAGCTTGACGGCAGTCGAACTGATGTCGACACCAATCAGCGCCGGCTTCTTGGGTGTAAAGAGCCCCACGGTGTTTCCCCCTTGCCGCTGACGCCCGTAGCCAGAATCCTGGCGGGGTGCGCAATGGCATTAAATCGAAAAATTAACGTAATGGCAACGGTCTACGGAGACTTTCTCAAGTAATTGACGTGATGTCCACCACAATTGTGGAATCACCTCAAGTGGCGCAACCCTTGCTTTAGCCAACCCCGCCGCATGCGCCAAATATTGCTACATCTATACTCTGTCATGTTTTGACTCAGGTCTCGCTATCCCCACACCATGCGAATTATCAAGCGTCTGTTGCGCTGGGCATTGATCCTGGCCTTTTCCGGTTTGCTCCTGGCAGTTATTGCGGTTGGTGTGGCGTATTGGCTGATAGCGCCCAGGCTTCCTTCGGTGGCGGACCTCAAGGACTACCACATGCAGGTGCCCCTGCGCGTCTTGAGCGCTGACGACAAGCTGATTGCCAGCTTCGGCGAAACGCGGCGTATCCCGATCGCCATCGAAAATGTGCCGGACCTGCTCAAGCATGCAGTGCTGTCGGCCGAAGATGCGGATTTCTATCACCATCCCGGGGTGGACTGGCACGGCATCGCGCGCGCCGGCTGGCACGTCGTCGTGACCGGCGGCGACAAGGGCCCCGGCGGCTCGACGATCACCCAGCAAGTGGCGCGCAACATCTTCCTGAGCCCCGAGAAGTTGTACTCGCGCAAGCTCACCGAGATCTTCATCGCGTTGCGCATCGAGCATGAACTCAGCAAGGACCAGATCCTCGAGCTGTATCTCAACAAGATGTTCCTCGGCCACCGCTCGTATGGTGTAGGTGCCGCGGCGGAGTACTACTACGGCAAGACGCTGGACCAGCTGACCGTGGCCGAATGCGCCTTGCTCGCCTCGACCTTCCAGCTGCCTTCGGTGGTCAACCCGATAAACAATCCCAAGCGCGGCATCGCCCGACGCAACTGGGTACTGGGCGAGATGCTGCGACACAACTACATCACCAAGCCGATGTACGAGCAGGCGATTGCCGAGCCGAACCACGCCTATCCGCACGAACAGCCGATCGAGGTCGATGCACCCTATCTGGCGGAGATGGTGCGCCGGCAGGTGCTCGATCGATTCGGCAACGATGCGCTCACCGAAGGCTATGTAGTCAGGACGACGTTGCAGAGCAAGAACCAGCAGACGGCCGTGGAAGCCGTGCGCGATGGACTGATCGCCTACGACCACCGGCATGGCTGGCGCGGACCGGAGGCCCATCAGGATCTGCCTGCAGGTGCCGGCGAAGCGGATTACGACAGCCTGCTGTCCAGCTATACCAATGTCGCGGGCATGCAGCCGGGCCTGGTCACGGCCAGCGATGCGAAGCAGGCGACGATTTACCTGTCGAACCACGAAAACGTGGTTCTCGATCTGGCTGCGATGAGCTGGGCGCGACCGCGTGTCGATGACGACCGCGTCGGCGCTGCGCCAACCAGCGTCAGCAGCGTACTCAAGCGCGGCGACATCATCCGGCTTGCGCGCGACGACAAGGGCGAGTGGCAGCTTGCACAGATCCCTGCCGCGCAGGCGGCACTGACCTCGATCAATCCGGAAGACGGCTCGATCCAGGCGCTGGTCGGCGGCTTCAACTTCGTGCGCAGCAAGTTCAACCGAGCGGTCATGGCAGCACGCCAGCCCGGTTCGAGTTTCAAGCCGTATCTGTACTCGGGCGCGTTCGAACGCGGCTTCACGCCATCCTCGATCATCAACGACGCACCCTTGGCGCTGCCCGATCCGTCGAAGCCGAATGGCCTGTGGACCCCGTCCAACGACGATGACAAATTTGCCGGACCGATGCGCCTGCGCGAGGCACTGGTGCAGTCGAAAAACCTGGTTTCGGTGCGCCTGCTCGATGCCGTCGGCGTACGCTACATGCGTGAGTACGCCACCCGCTTCGGCTTCTCGCTCGATGCGATCCCGGCCAACCTGTCGATGGCATTGGGGACCGCGTCGGTATCACCGATGAGCATGGCCCGCGGCTATGCGGTGTTCGCCAACGGCGGCTACCTGGTCACGCCGTATTTCATCCATGAAATCGATGATCGCAACGGCAAGCCGGTCTACGTGGCCAATCCCGCACGCGCCTGCCGGAGCTGCCAGGAACGCCTGCTCGATACGCGTCCGCCCGGTCCGCCACCGGCCGACATGCTGTCGACGCCGGCCAACAATCTGGCCAGCGCCGCCGCACCCGCGGAATCGAGCAGCGTCGACGGCGTCGGCGAAGCCGTGTTGCCGGCCGACGTGCATGGCGAAAGCGCGCATCCGCCGGTACTCGCGCCCCTGGTGATCGAGGCACGCAACGACTACCTGATTACCTCGCTGATGAAGGACGTGATCCTGCGTGGCACCGCCTTCGCGGCCAAGGCGCTGGGCCGCGACGACCTCGCCGGCAAGACCGGCTCCACCAACGACCATCGGGACGCCTGGTTCGTCGGCTTCAACGGTGAGCTGTCGACCGCGGTCTGGGTCGGCTTCGACGACTACAGCTCGCTGGGCCGCGGCGAGTTTGGCGCCAAGGCGGCGCTGCCGATCTGGATGGATTACATGGGCGCGGCCCTGAAGGGTCAGCCGTCGAGCACGTTGCCGATGCCACCGGGAATCAGTACGGTACTGATCAACCGCCAGAATGGCCTGCCTACCGCGTCAGGTGACCCGGACGGCATGAACGAGATGTTCAAGGTGGAAGATATCGACCGGCTGCGCACTCAGGCCGCCCAGCAAAAGGAGCAGGATCAGCAGCACGCCTACGACATCTTCTGAACCAGCGGGCAGTCCGGCCATGCAGGCTTCGTCCTTGCTGCCCCCATTGATCGACGAGGAGCGCGCCGTGTCCCGAGGCGAACATCACCGCATCCACGCGCATGACCGGTTGCAGCGCAATCGTCTGCGCATCGCCCAGGAAGCCGCCCGCCTGATGAGCGAACACGGCATCCGCGATTTTCACCACGCCAAGCTGAAGGCTGCCGAGCGACTGGGCATTCTCGAAACGCAGGCGTTGCCGCGCAATCTGGAGATCGAACAGGCGCTGCGCGAACACCAGCGCCTGTTTCTCGCTGACAGCCAGCCGCAATTGTTGCGGCAACGCCGCGAGGCCGCGGTCGAGGCGATGCGTTTCCTCGCCGCGTTCGAGCCGCGCCTGGTCGGCGCCGTGCTGGAAGGCACCGCCGATGCGCACTCGGCAGTCTGCCTGCATGTGTTCAGCGACGATCCCGATGCGGTCGCGCTATACCTGCACGATCACGGCGTGCCGTTCGAAACGCAGACCCGCCGGCTGCGCAACAGCCGCGATGATCAGCCCGAGTACCCGGTGTTGTTGTTCGCTGCCGACGAGCTGCCGTTCGACCTCACCGTGCTGCCACGCGACGCGCTGCGCCAGGCGCCGCTGGATCGCACCGACGACCGGCCAATGCGCCGCGCCGCGCTGGCCCAGGTGGAAATCCTGCTGGGCGAGGATACCGATGAAGACTTCGAGCAACGACTGAGCGCCGCACTGCGCTGAACCCAATCACCCAGCTGCATACGCAAACGCCCCGGTCGAAGCCGGGGCGTTTTTCGTTGGAACCAGGGTCGCTGGATCAGCGCTTGGCCGTCGGCGTGTAATCGCGCACGTCGGCGCCGGTATAGATCTGGCGCGGACGGCCGATGCGCGATCCCGGGGTCTCGTGCTGTTCGATCCAGTGCGCGATCCAGCCGGAGGTGCGTGCGATCGCGAACATCACGGTGAACATCTCGGTCGGTATGCCCAGCGCCTTGTAGATGATGCCGGAGTAGAAGTCGACGTTCGGGTACAGCTTGCGCTCGACGAAGTAGTCGTCCTTCAGCGCCGCCTCTTCCAGCTTCATCGCAACCTCGAGCAGCGGGTCGTTGACGCCCAGCTCGGCCAGCACCTTGTGGCACATCTCGCGGATGATCTTCGCGCGCGGATCGAAATTCTTGTACACGCGATGGCCGAAACCCATCAAGCGGAAGCTGTCGTTCTTGTCCTTCGCGCGCAGCACGGCTTTCTCGACATTGTCCGGCGTGCCGATTTCCTCGAGCTGCTTGAGCACCGCCTCGTTGGCACCGCCATGCGCCGGACCCCATAGTGCGGTGATGCCGGCGGCAATCGACGCATAAGGATTGGCACCGGTGGAGCCGACCAAGCGCACGGTCGAGGTAGACGCGTTCTGCTCATGGTCGGCATGCAGGATGAACAGCAGGTCCAGCGCCTTGGCGGCGACCGGATTCAACGTCAACGGCTCGCTCGGCACCTCGAACATCATGTGCAGGAAGCGGGTGACGTATTCGAGGTTGTTGCGCGGATAACGCACCGGCCAGCCGATCGAATAACGGAAACAGGCGGCAGCAATCGTCGGCATCTTCGCGATCAGGCGGATCGCCGCCATCTTGCGGTCGGCCGGGTCATCCACATTGAGGTCGTCGTGATAAAACGCCGACAACGAGGCAACCGCCGCGGCCAGCATCGCCATCGGATGCGCGTCGTGGTGGAAGCCCTGGAAGAAGTTCTTCTGCGCCTCGTGCATCATCGTGTGATGCGTGATGTCATGCTCGAAGCCCTCGAACTGCGCCTTGTTCGGCAGCTCGCCATTGAGCAGCAGGTAGGACACTTCGAGGAAGTTGGATTTTTCCGCCAGCTGCTCGATCGGATAGCCGCGATACAGCAGCACGCCCTGATCGCCGTCGATGTAGGTGATCGCGCTCTTGGTGCTGGCGGTGCTGCCGTAACCGGGGTCGTAGGTGAAGTGACCGGTGTCCTTGTACAGCGTGCCGATGTCGATGCACGCCGGGCCGAGCGTACCGCTGATCAGCGGCAGCTCACTGCTGCGGTTGCTCGACTCATCCACCAGTTTGACGATCTTGGAATCGGACACGAAAACCTCCTTCATGTGGGTCATCACCGGCGGTTACCGCAATAATGACGGCGCCGCCCGGCGAGGGAATGTCTGGCATCGCACATCTGGGGAAAGATGCGACGCAACTGACGCCATGGCGTCAGCTCACCAACCATTATCGCATAAGCCTCCATCCACATTCGATGGCGAATGGTCGAATGGCGGCCACGAAAAAACACGGGGCAAGCCTGCGCTCACCCCGTGTTTCGAATCGAATCTCGTGGTCGGCCAGCGCAGAGGCTGGCCGCTACCGTCGATTACTCTTTGACGGTACCCGCATAGCGGCGACGGAACTTGTCGACGCGGCCGCCGACGTCCAGCGACTTCTGCTTGCCGGTGTAGAACGGGTGCGAATGGCTGGAGATATCCACCTTGATCAGCGGGTACTCATTGCCGTCTTCCCACTTGATGGTTTCCTTGCTGGACATGGTCGACTTGGTCAGGAACGAGAAG
>DAHUXL010000238.1 GCA_027307195.1 Rhodanobacter sp.
TTAGGCAATGTGGGCGGCACGCTCGGTGTGGCCGACGATGCGACGGCAAGCGCCGCGAACGTCCTCAATAGCCAGGGCACATTGAGTGCACGCAACATCACCCTCAACGTAGCGCAGTCGCTGAACAATACCGGCGGCACGTTGCAGGCGAGCGGCGTATTCGCGCTCGGTGCTGGGACGTTGGACAACACCGGTGGCGCGATCAAGTCGACCACCAGCGGTGCATTGGCGGTGACCACCATCGGTGGGCTGACCAATGGCAGCGGCGGCTTCCTCGGAGGCAACGGAGCGGTGACGGTCAATGCGGGCAGCCTGGTCAATGCCGGGCAGGTCTATGCCGGCAGCACGCTGGGCGTGAGCACCGCCGGCATTCTCACCAATGATGACGGTGCCTTGCAGGCGCTGGGTTCGCTCATGGTGAGCAGTGGTGGTGCGCTGAGCAATCGCTCCGGCAAGTTGGAAGCCGGCGCTGGCAATTCCGCTGTCACGTTCAAGCTCACGGCAGCGAGTCTGGATAACACCCGTGGTCGTGCTGCCAACGCCGGCAATGGCCTGACCACGTTGAGTACCTCCGGTGCCATCGTCAATCAGGGCGGCACCCTAGGTGGTCAGGGCAATGTCACCTTGAATGCCGCAAGCTTGGACAACAGTCAGGTCGGCCAGCTGGTGGCTGGGCAGGATCTCAGCTTTGGCCTGGGTGGCATGAACAACACCGGCGGCACGGTGTACGCCGCTGGCAACCTCGGCTGGAGTAATAGTGCAGCCAGCCTCACCAATGCGCAGGGCAACCTTGGCGCCGGTGGCAACGTGACGCTTGCGCTGGCCTCGCTGGACAACACCGGCGGCGCGATCGCAGCCAACACCAATGTCAGTCTGACTCTTGGCACTCTCTCGGGCAGCGGTCGCACGGCGGCCGGGCAGGACTTGTCGCTGACCCTGGGTAGCGGTTACACCAATGCGTCCGACAACCAGCTCGTCGCCAATCGAGACATGACCCTCAACGTGGCCGGCAATTTCGGCAATGCCGCCAACGCCACCTTGCAAGCGGTGCGCAACCTCACCGTCAATGCGACCAACATTGACAACGCGGCAAACGCTACCGTCAACAGCGCGACCACCACGCTCAATGCCAGCGGTACGTTGAGCAACGAAGGTAGCATCGAAGGCGACACCATCGCGCTCGGCGCGGCCACGCTGACCAACACCAGCAACATCATCGGTGGTGCGATCACCGCCACCGCCGCCACGCTGACCAATGGTGCAGATCTGGGTGCGACCACGACGAACAACCCTTATCAAAGCGCCCTGATCGCCGCGACCAACAGTATCCATCTCTATGTCGGCGGCAGCGTGCTCAATCGCGATGCGAGCATCTTCACTACCGGCAACTTGACCATCGCCGCCGATGCTGCGCTCGATCCCAGCGCGGCGATCACCAACCTGTCCGGCGACATCGAAGCCAGCGGCAACGCGACGCTGGCGACCAACCAGTTCACCAACCAGCGGCGGGTGGTTACGACCAACGCCTATACGCTCAGCCCTGGCGAACAGGCTAGCAACACCAGCACCACGACCAGCACCTTCGACTGGACTACCGATCCGAATGCGGTAGCCTGGTGCACGGCCTACGGTCAGACGACGGGCGCGAACGGTCATTCGGTGCGCTGCGGTCCGATGGGTTATTACGGGGATTCCGGGCACGACACCTTGGTCGAGCAGGTGCAGGCCGTCAATCGCCTGGCCAGCGCCAGTGCGCAAAGCCAGTTGATGGCCGGGGGCGACATCACGCTCAACGGCTCGGTGTTGAACAACGCCTCGACCATCGCCGCGGGCAACAATCTCATCATCAATGGCCAGAATGGCAACAATGGCGGTGGCAGTTCCGCGAATGCGATCGTGCAGAACATCGCCTGGTCGCCAACAGCGACCGTACTGAGCACGGATACGCGGGCGGTCGACGGCGACTATTTAGGCTCGCGCTGGTACTCCAATCGCGAGAGTGGGAGTCCGCCCATCGTCTACTGGACAGGCACATCCACCAGCACCATCGCGCTCGATCCTTCCGGCAACAATGGCTGGATCACCATCGCGCCGGGAGCCGGTCTCGCGGCTACCATGAGCGCCGGCAACACCGTCAGTATCACCGCGCACACCATCAACAACACGGTGGTCGGTGCGGACGGCCAGCCGGTACATGCGGTGATCGGTCTGGGTCAGAACAGCGGCAACCAAACGGTGAGCGGCAATGGTGCGGCCACGGTCGGCAGCGTCGGTGGTGCCAACGGCGGCGTGGCCGGCGTCGCGTTGGGTAGTGCGCCCGGTGCCGTCGGTGGCGGTTCGCTCGGCCTGGCGCCAGGCCGCGCCAGTGTCGGCACGGGCGCCGCTCCAGCCGCAAGCACAGCCAGTGGCCATGGCACAGCCACGACGGGTTCGCCTCAAGCCACCACCGTGGCTGGCGCTTCCACGGCCGCTGCAGGCAGCGTAGCTTCAGCCACTTCCCCTGCGGGTAGCCGCACTGCGGCACCGCAGGTGGTGTCGACCCTGGTGGGTCCGAACGCGACGATCGCCTTGCCGCAGAGTGGCCTGTACACGGTCAACATCAACCCGAGCAGCCCGTACCTGGTGGAGACCAATCCGCGCTTCACCCAGTATAACAACTTCATTTCTAGCGACTACCTGCTCGGCCAGTTGGGCTACGCGCCTGATGCGATGCTCAAGCGTCTGGGTGACGGCTTTTATGAAGAGCAGCAGGTGCTGGATCAGATTACCGACCTGACCGGTCGGCGTTATCTCACCAGCGACACCGATGCGCTGGCTCAGTACCGCACGCTGATGAACAACGCGGTCACGATGGATAAGCAGTTCGGCTTCACCGTGGGCGTGGCGCTGACCGCCGCGCAGATGGCGAGCCTGACCCAGGACATGGTGTGGCTGGTCAGCGTGACGGTCGATAGCCAGCAGGTGCTGGAGCCGGTGGTGTACCTGAGCGCGGCCGATGCCAAATCCATGGCCGCCCATGGCGCCACCATCGCCGGCACCAACGTGATCCTCACCGCCAGCGGCGACATCACCAACAACGGCACGATCAGCGCCAGCCAGAATGCCCAGCTCACCGCCGCCAACCTGCTCAACGGCGGCAGCATCAGCGCTGGCAACAACCTCAGCATCAACGCCGCGCAGAACATCCTCAACGGCGGCACGATCCAGGCCGGCGGCAACGTCTCGCTGGTGGCCGGCAACGATGTGCTCAGTGGCGTCAGCGTGGCGCAGAGCCTGGGTGCGGTGAACCTGACCGGCCTGAACGCGCCGGTCAGCACGGTGGCGCTGACCTCGATCCAGCCGGGCAGCATCACAGCCGGCGGCAATCTGGCGATTAGCGCCGGGCGCGATCTGAACCTGGACACCGCACCGGTAGCCGCCGGCGGTAATCTCAGTCTGGCGGCGGGCCGCGACCTCAGCCTCACCGCCACGGCCGTCACTGCCGGTGGTAACGCACAGCTGCTAGCTGGGCGCGACCTGAGCCTCAATGCGACCAGCCACGTTGGAGGCATCAGCGATGCCGCCCATTCCACGGTGGACACCACGCACACCGTGAGCACGATCGGCGCGGGCGGTACGCTGGTGGTAGCTGCGGGACGGGATATCGCCAGCCAAGGTGCGCAGTTGACCGCGGGCAACCTGCTAGGTGTCAGCGCGGGCCGGGACGTCAGTTTGGGCGCTGTGACCGATAACAACTTCACCGGCAGTGGCCAGGAGAGCGGTCGCCACTTCGCCACCCAGACACAGAGCGACGACACGTTGCGTGGCACGTCATTGAGCGGAGCGAATGGCGTCGCCGTCAGCGCTGGTCGCGATATCAGCGCCATCGCGGGCACGGTCAGCTCGGCCAATGGCAACGTGGCGCTGGGCGCGGGCCGCGACCTCAGCCTCACCGCGGGCACCGAAAACCACGACACCACCGCGGCTACCTACAGCCACAGCAGCGGCCTGCTCAGCAGCAAGACCACCACGACGCAGGACACCACCCACGACGCTCTTGCCGTCGGTACCACGATCAGCGGCAACAACGTCAACCTCAGCGCCGGCCACGACCTCACCGCGCAGGCGGTACAAGTCAGCGCGACGGGTGCGATCGATCTGGCCGCCGGCCACGACGTACTGCTCGGCGCGGCGCAGAACACCCACAGCGAAGCGCACGATCGCAGCACCACCAAACGTGGTGGCGGCCTGGGCGTGCTGGTGGGTACGTCCAAAGGAGACCTGTTCAGCCGCACCCACACCGTGCAGCAGGACAGCAGCAGCGACACCGTCGCCGTGGGCAGTGTGCTCAGCGGTGATCAGGTTACCGTGGCCGCCGGCCACGATCTGACCACGCAGGCCGCGCAGATCGCCGGCACCCACGACGTGGTGCTGGCCGCCGGCCACGACCTCACCGTTGGCACCGCCGACAACACGCACACGGAAGACCACAGCCTCGCGGTCAACACCTACGGTGCGCAGCGCAGCGGCCTGCATGGCATGTTCGGGGTGGCCAAGGCCAAGCAGACGGCCAGCGAAACCGACACCACGCCGACCGGCAGCCTGATCGGCAGCACCGATGGCGCGGTCACCCTGAGTGCCGGCCAGGACGTGCACGTCACCGGCAGCGACGTGATCAGCCAGACCGGCGCCGCCATCGTCGGCCAGAACGTCACTATCGACGCGGCGATCGGCACCGCCGACAGCCACCAGACCCAGTCGCTGCACACCGGCGGCATCATGGCCGGCCTTACCGGCGGCGCGGCCACGCAAGCCGAGCAGGCCTGGGCTTCGGGCCAACGTGCCGGGCAGGTGAGCGACAACCGGTTGAAGGCGCTGTATGCGGCGCAGGCGGCATATGGGGCACATGATGCCTACCAGAGTGGGAGCGCTGGCGTTGGCAGTGCTGGCAGCGGCGGTGGCGCACAGGGTGCTTCAAAATCAAGCGGCGTCAGCCTGCGCATCGGCATCGGCGCCAGCAGTGCCTCGGCGCACAGCGACACCCACGACGATATCGCCTACGCCAGTCACATCAAGAGTGCCGGCGACGTCACCATTGCCGCGACAAACGGCGACATCAACGTGATCGGCAGCCAGGTCAGCGGTACCAACGTCGCGCTGGCCGCCAGCCACGACCTCAACCTGCTCAGCCAGGCCGAGCAGCACAGCCAGAGCGATCACAGCGCCAATGCGCGTGGCGAACTGGGCATCAGCATCGGCAGCCAGACTGGCTTCTACGCCACCGCCGACGGCGGCAAGAGTGTGGCTCATGGCAATGGCACCACATACGTCAACGGCAGCGTCACCGCCAGCGACACGCTGAGCCTGCTCGCCGGCAACGACGCCACGATCCAGGGAGCGCAGGCCAAGGGCAATACGGTGCTGGCCAGCATCGGCCACGATCTGACCCTGGAGAGCCAACAAGCCACCAACGACTACGCCAGCCACTCGTGGCAGGCCGGCGGCACCTACGTCTACGGTTCGGGCAGCGAAGTGCATGCCAGCGCCGGCATGGTCGACAGCAGCTACACGAGCGTGGATCAGGTCAGTGGCATCGGTGCGGGCAACGGTGGCTTCCAGGTGCACGTGGGCGACCACACCGACCTCAAAGGCGCCGTGATCGCCAGCACAGCCGATCCGTCCGTGAACCTGCTCGACACCGGTACGCTGAGCTATAGCGACCTGAAGAACCAGGCCAGCTACAGCGCGATGAGCGCCGGCATCAGTGTGAGTTCCGGCAGTGGTGGTACCAGCGCTTCGCCGAGCATCGGCGTACCGCAGTTCGGCGACAAGAGCAGCACGACCCGGGCTGGCATCGCTCAGGGCACAATCATCACCCGCGACAACCCAGGGACCGATCTCAGCGGGCTGGACCGCGCGCCGGATATCGACGCCGCCGGCCTCAAGCCGATCTTCGACCAGCAGAAAGTGGCCGAGCAGCAGGAGTTGGGCAATGTGGCCGGGCAGGTGGGCATGCGTGCAGCCGGTGATATCGCCAGCTACGAGGCCAACCATGCGACCACCGAGGAAGAGCAGAAGTCCTGGCAGGACGGCGGCGCCAACAAGGTGCTGCTGCACGGTCTCGTGGGCGCCGCTACGGCTGCGTTGGGCGGCGGCAATGGATTGCAGGGCGCGCTGGGTGCAGCCGCCAGCGAGAGGGCCAGCGGCGTGATGCAGGACTACCTCGTCCAGCACGGCATCCTTCCCACCGATCCGCTGTTCAAGACGCTGATGCAGCTGGGTAGTGCGGCCATCGGTGGTGTGGTGGGTGGTGGCTCTGGTACGGCGACGGCGCTGCAAGGTGACCAGTTCAATCGGCAGTTGCATCCAGGCGAGCAGCAACTTGCGCAAAGCCTGGCGGCCAAGAGCAACGGCCGCTATACCGTCCAGCAGATCGAAGATGCCTTGCGGCTGAGCGGTTTCAGCTTGGGGCCGGGAAGCGTCATGTCCGGCGAAACATCTCTGACGGGCGTGTTGGTCAACGTCAGCGACTCCGGCTCGATCTATGACACGAGCGCGAGCTGGTTGCTTGTCCCTGGGTCGAACGGCAGCCAATACCTGATGCAACAGGTGCCATCGCAGGTATCTCCCGATCTGGCTACCTACATCATCGGCAACACGGGCGGGACAACCTCACCGTATGCGTGGGCGCCGGAGCAGCAAGGGTTGCCGCCTGCCAACAGCACGTTGCAAGCGATAGCGAGCTATAACGTGGGGGCGCGTGCGCTGGGTGGCTTGCAAATGGTCGGGGGTGGTCTGGAGATGGCAAGTGGCGTGGCGGCGGCCACGACGTGCGAGACGGGCTTTGGGTGTGCGGCGGCGATGTATCTGGGTGGCGCGGGGCTGGATAACGCCATGGCAGGAGCCAATATGCTCGGGACCGGGCAGCCGACGGCGACGCTGGGGCAGCAGATGTTTGAGGCCGCAGGGATGTCGCCCAATGCGGCGTCTTTGGTCTATGGTGCGACGCAATTAGTGCCGGCGGGGATGGAAGCGTATGCGACAAACACGGCGGTGGATGTGCAGGCGCAAGCGAACTTTCTTGCAAGAGCGAGTTATCAGCCGTTTGTGACTAATGGGGTGCCCGCATCAGCTGAAGTAATGGCAACGCCACAGGCGCAGACATTAATTGCGCAGATTCAAGCAGGTAACCCTACAATCTCTTATAACCAAGCAGTGCAATATGCTGCCAGCTATATTGAATCAGGTACGGCTTTGCCGGGAGTAGGGACGGCGGCTCCTGGCGCCATTCTTGTGAAAGCTGTTCCTAGTGGACAAGGTGTAACAGCAACAAGTGGATATTGGATGAGCCCTCAGCAAGCAAGGGCCATTGCGACGATGAATACGACTCAAGCAAGTCAATACTTGGGATTGCCAGCTTCTCAATATGCCATGGCACAGCAAAATGGTTTCGATTTTTACGCTATTACGGCCACGAGTGATTTGCCATTCAACATATTTTCCTCAAAAGTGGCTCCTACGTCACAAGGCGGATTGACGACAACGGGCGGTGCAGGTCAGGTGATTGTTGGCAATAGGATGTTGTGGTCGAGTCCAGTTAAAGTTAATCCGTTCACCTTGAATTCCGTTCCGACTCCGAGAGGTAAGTGATGGACAAAATCGAAAAATTAAAGTTTGCTGCTGATAATTTCAGAATTTTGCTTGAGGATTATAAGTGGCGCGACCGAGATGCTTCTCAAATGCTTGAGTGGCTAACGCCATTGTTTGATGAAATCAAGGCTGGACGTGTCACTCCTCCAAAACGTTATGAATATAGAATGGCACTAGGCAAAGATAGCCCATTCTATGATACGTATGGTCCGTTTTCACGGGCAGAAGCGGATTTTGCATGTGCTCTGGAAGACTGGGCTTCACAGCCTTGGTACAAGCAGTAACAAGTCGGCATCAAGGAGTTTCATCATAACGACACCACCGTCAGTGCCGGCAGCCAGCTCAGCCTGGTGTCACCAACGCGTCTTCGCAAAGTGCCAGGTTGGCGTGCATGCTGGACCAGTGGTGATGTTCGGGCTTCTCGACCATCGCGGCACGAACCGGGTTGAGCTCGATATACCGATACGCGGTCAGCAGGTAGCGATCCGAGTCGACCAGGCAGGATTTGAAGCGTCCTTCCCACAGCGTTCCGGTGCGTCGATGGCGACGGTTGAAGGCAGTGACGTAAGCCTGACCCAGTTGGCGCATGGCCAGCGACACCTTGCCAGAGGCGTCGGAGCTGACGAGCAGGTGCACATGATTGCCCATCAGAACGTAAGCGTAGATGCACAGGCCGTGTCTTGCTGCGCTCTCGCCCAGCAGGCGCAGATAGTGGCGGCGATCTTCGTCATTCAGAAAGATGCCGCAGCGATTGGCCCCGCGCTGCGTGATGTGGAGCGGTATGCCGGGGATCTCCAGGCGAGCTTGGCGGGGCATGGGCGCATCGAATGGTCGGAGAGCCCAGTGTCCGTGTGACGAGTTGCGCATGTTATCGGCAGTGCGGGATACGACGCGTGGGCATTGCACCGGCTTTCGTGTCGCTTAACTTCCTCCGTCCCAGTTTCGCCGTACGCCGTACGGGCAGTGCGCAGAGGCTGAGTTGTTCGAGGTCAAAACCGTTGGGGTGTGGTGAAGGAGACGCCAATTCCGCTGGCGGGAACCAGGTGTCCCGCACGCTGAGACTCGCGCAACCTCAGGGTCAAGTCTTGTTTTGAGGTCTCTTGCAAGCCGGCCGCGCCGGTAACGACATGCTATCCGGCGCCGCACCGACGTCTCCCATCCTGAGTAGTGCGAGTATTTGCAGTAACGTCGGATCCCGACGACAAGAAGACCGAATCGTTCAACAGTGAGCGATCACGTACGGATACAGATGACGGATATGGATATCAACGCACATGGCATGAGCCGACTGGATGTATTCGATCACTCCGCGGTCGGCCTTGCTCTTGGATTGATTGGCACCAGTGGACTGCTGCTCGCGCTTGCCGATACGGGGCTGCCGGTTCCTCGGGCAGCCTTCGCTGTCCTGTGGTTGGCACTCTGGGGCGTGGTTCTTGTTGCGGTGCTGGTGCAGCCCCTAGCCATCGCAAGGCGTGGCAGCTGGCACCAGTGGTGGCCGTTGGCGGTGACGCTGCTGCTGTTCATCTACGCCGCGATCAGGCTTGGCAGCAGCAGCTTCGCGATCGACGACGAACTGACCAGTTGGAACTACTGGGCGATCCAGCATTTTCTTTCGGTGCCCGCGGACTACGCCTATACGCAGGCAGCGTATCCGCAGTTGTTCGCCGAGTGGGTCGGATCGGTCTATCGCGTTCTCGGCTCTTTCGATCAGCAAGCGGTAGCGCGCGTGACGGTCTCGCTGACCACGGTGATGCTGGGGTTGCTCATGATGCGTGCCTGCGCCTTGGCGGGTCGGTACGGATCATGGCTGGCCGCGTTGTTGCTGCTGGTGCTGTGGTTTTCAGGGTTCCGGCTTTCATTCACGCGCGGGCTTGCTGATCCCCTGATGGTGGTGGCCTTGCTGGCCTCGGTGCACTATTTCCTGGAGTACGCCGCCGAATCGAAGCGGCCTTCGGCATTCTGGTGGTGCGCGCTCACTGCGGTGGTGGCGAGTTATACCAAACAGCCCGCGTTGATATGGAGCTGCGTGGTGTTGCCAGTGCTTTGTGCATGGTGCGTCTGGCGCAGGGGCTGGAAGCCGTGGACTCTCGGGCTCGCGCTGCTGTCCGCGGGTGGGAGCGTGGTTTGGCCGTTGGTGATCGGTCGCGGGTTTCAGAACAACCAGGGGGTAATTTCGCGTTCTCTGGGCGGCAGGGAGTGGCTGCAGCAGTTGGCTCACTCGGCACACAGCTATTTGCTTGATCGGCCGCAAATTCTGCTGGTGTTTGCGGTTAGCATCATCACTTGCTGGTCCAAACCACTTCTGCGTGGCCTCTGGTTGCTGCTGCTATTGCCGATGCTGCTGGCCTGGTTCATCTGGGGGGCGTACGCATTCCGGCTGGGCATGCATGTTGTCGGCCTGGCTGGATTGCTCCTTTTGCATGCTTGCAACAAGAAGTCGGTTCCGAGCGATTCCCGGCGAACATGGTCATGGTCGTCTCCAGCTGTCCGGCTTGCCTACGGCGCGCAGGCGGCCATGCTGGCGGTGTTGTTGGTGACGACGTTTGGCGCGCTCGCCATGGCGGCGAAACGCAAGCTGGATCTGGGGCAGGGCGCGGACGTCACGATTCGCCATTACTTCGAGGCAAGCGCGGACACGGTGCTGGCTATCTACCGTGGCAAGCAGCCTGTTTGGGTCAGCAGCAACTATCTCAATGGCATTTTTTACGGCAACAACCCTGTGATCGTGCCGCTTTACACCAGCGACGGATATTCCAGGCAGCGCATGCTGAGGGAACTGATGGATAGCGGAGCGGCGTACGCTTTTTCGGCCGGGAAGGTGCCTTATGGCCAGGCTTCTGCCGTTCTGCTGCAGACCGCAGCCGCTTGTCCCCGAGTTTTCCGGGAAATCGTGCATGGACGGAATGCTTTCGGTTACAAGATCTTCAAGCTGGATATTCCCCTCCTGTGGACAGGTGCCTGCCAGCCATGAGGCACTTCGGCGATATCGATCAACCAGGCCTGTCGTCAGATGAGGCAAGAACAGTCGCGACCGGTGAAGGACTGCTGCCGGTTGCCGCCCATGGTGAGCGGCAGTGGTTCAAGTCGCGTGCGCTTGCGGCGGTATTTTCGCGCGACCTGTTGTTGTCTTTGGCATCGTCCGCGCTGGATGTGGGATTGTTTCTGCTGTGCTCCTCCATGGGCCTCGAAATCGCTGCCGCCACGTTCTGGGCCCGAGGTTTTTCCGCGATATTCAATTTCGTCGGATGCAAATATCTGGTTTTTCGCCGTACTTCCCGACGAGAAATTGTCCGTGAAATCTTGTCGTACGCCGTGCTTGCCTTGCTGTTGGTGATGGCTTCGGCGTGGCTCGTGCGTATATTGCGCGAACAGATGGGCATACCTTTGGCCATGTGCAAGCTGGTTGCCGACGGCGGGTTGTATGGCATCGCGTTCCTGATCAAGCAACTGGCAATTTTTCAGCCCGTCCAGCATGTGACGGATACGGCGATGCAGGCCGATTGAAGGATGATTCGTGCCGATTGATCGACTGACGCCCCGCACCCAACTGCATTGATCGCTGACGACGAGCCGCTTCCATGACGGGAACTTACCGAATACCAGTACCCGCCATCATGGTCTCCTTTGATCTAGTTTCATGACGTAGTCTGCCCAAGCCTGCATCAGCGGACGACGCTGCTCAAGGAGATCAGTGCGGTGGTAGGCCGCCTCCACCTTGTTGGCCACGGTGTGCGCCAAGGCCCTTTCCGCCAGATCGCGTGGATACCCCTTCTCGCTACACCAGTCGCGAAAGCTCGAACGAAAGCCGTGTGGGCGGTGGCTGTGCCGACGTCTCCCCCAATCTGAGTAGCACCAGGCTTTAGAGTCCGATCCAGAAATACATGGCCGGCTGCGAGTTTTCTTGGCACGCACACAGCTTCTTTCGCGCGAACGAACCCCTGCCTTGAGTGGTTGCCCCCAGACATCGACGACGAGCTGGTGGGGATTCGCATGGATGTCGCGTAACGGCGAAGATTCAGTAGTCCGCGCTTTCAGGCCATGGCCCAGAAGGCTCTAAATCGACCCATCTCTGGGTAGCCGTCTGATAGGCCAAGAAAGCAAAAGGGAGAGGTTTGAAGTCGAAGATGGATTCAATTGCCATCCCTGAGAGTTCGTGGACCGTTCGTTGTTGGATTCACGCAGAGGGCGATGGCGGCCAAAGCACTCCAATGTGCAAACCTTTATCATGGTTATTTGTTCGCATTGGAAACACGATGGACAGGCAGCAAGGCGAGTTTTCGACCGACTGGTTTCATCACAATGTTCCGCATTGGGAACACTGGCTTGCCGACCTTCGCGGAAAACCCGGGCTACGGGCGCTGGAGATTGGCAGTTTCGAGGGCCGCTCGACCATCTGGCTGTGCCAGAACATCCTCACTGCATCAACTAGCACCATCGACTGCTTGGACTTCTTTCAGCACGATCAGGTATTTGGCGACTACCACGCGCGCTTTCGCAGCAACACCGCGTCATGGCGGGAAAAGATCACCGAGTACGCGGGGCCGAGTTTCGACGCATTGCGTCAAGTCAACGGACCCTACGACATCGTCTATATCGATGGCTGGCATTCGGCGTTTGGCGCACTGGCCGATGGCGTCATGAGTTGGCCTTTGCTGAAAATCGGCGGCGTGATGATTTTTGACGACTATCTGTGGGCGCCACCGAAGTTAGGTCCCCCGCTGCGGCCGAGCCGGCTCATACGTAAATGGCACAAATGGCATGGTCGTGATTGGCGTCATGAAGCCTTGGCTCGGCAGATTGCTGGCGTAGCAGTCGACACCCCGAAGCTCGGGGTTGATGGCATGCTGGCGACGCTTGTCGGTTATTACGAGTTGCTCGGCATCTCCAATCAACTGGCGTTGCGCAAGACACGCGACTTTGATCAAGGACAAGTCGGCCACGACACCTGAAGTTGTCCGATCTGTTCGTCGCTTCGGCACCGTAGGCTGGATCTGCAAGCCAATAATGCGCTTCCCCGATTTGCACAGCGTATGCGTAAAGGAACTGCGCCGGCTTGCCGGCTGAGGATCCCAGCCACAGGCTTGCACCCACATGCCACAATCGTTCCATGCACATCTATCTGGTCGGCGGCGCGGTCCGTGACAACTTGCTGGGGCGGACGGTGGTCGACCGCGATCACGTGGTGGTCGGCGCGCTGCCGGAGGAGCTGCTGGCACTGGGCTACAAGCCGGTGGGCAAGGACTTCCCGGTGTTCCTGCATCCGCGGACCGGCGAGGAATATGCGCTGGCGCGCACCGAGCGCAAGACCGGGCGCGGCTATCACGGCTTCGTGTTCCAGGCCGATGCAACGGTGACGCTGGAGCAGGATCTGGCGCGACGCGACCTCACCATCAACGCAATCGCGCAGGACGAGCACGGCGTGCTGACCGATCCGTACCACGGCGTGCGCGATATCGAGGCGCGCGTCTTGCGCCACGTGTCACCGGCGTTCGTCGAGGATCCGGTGCGCGTGTTGCGCGTGGCGCGCTTCGCCGCGCGCTTCGCACCGCTGGGTTTCTCCGTGGCCGATGAGACGATGGCACTGATGCGGCAAATGGTGCGCGATGGCGAAGTCGATCATCTGGTTGCCGAGCGCGTGTGGGCGGAAGCGCGCAAGGCGCTGGGCGAGCCGCAGCCGTCGGCATTCCTGCGCGTGCTGCGCGCATGCGGCGCACTGGCCGTGCTGTTTCCCGAGATCGATGCGTTGTATGGCGTACCGCAGCGTGCCGAGTTCCATCCGGAGATCGACACCGGCAGGCATCTGGAAATGGTTCTGGATGCGGCGGCACGGATTGCGCCGGGCGACGACCTGGTCGGCTTTTGCGCGCTCACGCACGACCTCGGCAAGGCGCTGACGCCGGCCGACGAACTGCCGCGGCATGTCGGTCACGAGCACCGCGGTGTGGCGCCACTGCGCGCGCTGGTTGCACGCCTGAAGGTGCCGACCGAGCACGCCGCGCTGGCCGAGCTGGTCTGCCGCGAGCATCTGAATGCGCATCGCGCGTTCGAGCTGAAACCGGCCACCGTGCTGAAGCTGCTGGGTGCGCTCGATGCGTTGCGCCGCCCCGCGCGGCTGGACGCATTCCTGGCCGCCTGCGAAGCGGACAAGCGTGGCCGGCTCGGCCACGAGCACGACGCTTACCCGCAAGCAGCCTACCTGCGCGCCGCGCGTGCGGCGGCGGCGGCGGTCGATGCGGCGGCCTTTGTCGCCGAGGGCCTGACGGGGCCGGCGATCGGCGCGGCCATGGAAACGGCACGAACCCACGCCATCGCTACGCTGAAAACTAACCATTCGCCAAGCTGATCCGCGGTATAAAGCCCGGATATCTGGCGCCCGCAGCGGGCGTCCGCTGAATTCATGTCTTTTCGCTGGAGTTGCCTGTGTCGAGCGCATTCACCCCGACCTCCTCGTTGCGCCAACGTTTCCGCCCGCTATGGTGGCTGGCGATCACCTTCGTGGCGATCTCGTTCGTCACCCGCGTAGCGCTGTTGATCATGTCCGGCAACGAGGTAGCGCACACGCCACTGAATCTGCTGTACGCGTTCGGCGTGGGTTTCGGCTATGACCTGATCACCTACATCTACGTGGCATGGCCGCTGGTGCTGTTCCTGTGGCTGGTGCCGACGCGGCGCGCCACGGTCTCCGGGCTGGGTCAGTGGCTGCTGTGGGTGCTGGCGCTGGCGCTGGTGTATGCACTTTGCCTGGGCGTGCTGTATGCGCTGTATCGCGCGCACGTGGGCATGACCTGGCCACTGGTGGTGCTGTTCGTGCTGCTGCTGCCGATCCCCGGGTTCGCCTACGTCTCGCGTGCCGGCCAGTGGGCGTTGTACGGGTTGGCGCTGGTGCTGCTGTACGGACTGCTGTTCGTGGCGGCGTCCGAGCTTGTGTTCTGGAATGAATTCAGCGTGCGCTTCAATTTCATCGCGGTGGACTATCTGGTCTACACCAACGAGGTGATCGGCAACATCCGCGAGTCCTACCCGATCGGCCGCTGGCTGGCATTGCTGGTGGTGGGCGCCCTAGTGGTGTTCGCGATCGGCCGGGGCGGCCTGCGCGCGCGCGACGACGGCAGCCGCTTCTGGCAGCGCGGCAAGATCGCGCTGCTGTGGCTGGTGCTGACCGTGGTCTCGCTGGCCGCAGTCAATGGCGGCATGAAGGATCGCACCAACAACAACTACGTCAACGAGCTGGCCGGCAACGGCATCTACCAGTTCTTCAACGCGTTCCGCAGCAGCCATCTCGACTACGCGAAATTCTACCGCACGCTGCCGGACGATCAGGCCTATCGCCTGGTGCGCGAAGGGCTCAAGACACCGGACGCGACCTACCTCAACGACGATCCGCGCGATCTCACCCGCGAGATCCGCCGCGTCGGCCCGGAGCAGCATCTCAACGTGGTGCTGATCAGCGTCGAGAGCCTGTCCGGCGACTACCTGGGTACGTTCGGCAGCAAGGAAAACATCACGCCGTATCTCGACTCGCTGGTTGGGCAAAGTTTGTTCTTCGACAACCTCTACGCCAACGGCACGCGCACCGTGCGCGGGCTGGAAGCGCTGTCGCTGTCGGTGCCGCCGACGCCGGGCGACTCGCTCCTGAAGGAGCACAACAACGAAAACCTGTTCTCGCTGGCGGACATCTTCAACGACCGCGGCTACCAGTCGGACTTCGTCTACGGCGGCTACGGCGAATTCGACAACATGAACTATTTCTTCAGCCACAACGGCTACCGCACGGTGGACCGGCGTGACATCCCGAAGGGCGCCACGATCCACAGCGAGAACGTGTGGGGTGTGGCCGACGAGGATCTGTATACGTTGGCGCTGAAGCAGATGGACGACGCGCAGGCCGCCGGCAAGCCGTTCTTCCTGCACATCATGACCACCACCAACCACCGGCCGTATACCTTCCCGGCCGGACGTGTCAGCCAGGCCAACCAGACCCGCCCGGGAGCAGTGGCGTACACCGACTGGGCGATCGGCGATTTCATCAAGCGCGCGCGCGAGAAGTCGTATTTCGATGACACCGTGTTCGTGATCACCGCCGATCACTGCGCCTCCAGCGCTGGCAAGACCAGCGTGCCGGTGAATCGGTATCACATCCCCCTGTGGATCTATGCGCCTAAGCACATCAAGCCGCAGCGCGTGGAGCGCCTGATCGGCCAGGCCGACATCGCACCGACCCTGCTCGGCCTGCTCAACTTCAGCTACCGCTCGCGTTTCTTCGGCTACGACCTGTTCCAGCTGGAGCCCGGTCGCGAGCGCGCATTCCCGGCCACCTACGAGAAGCTCGGCTATCTGCACCATGACGTGCTCACCGTGCTGGAGCCGCAGCGCAAGCTGGAGCAGATGAAGCCGGACTACGCCACCGGCGATGCCACCCCGATCACCCCGCAGGACGAGAGCCAGATCGATCAGGCAATCGCCTATTACCAGGTCGCCAGCGGGCTGTTCCGCAGCGGCGGCCTGGCGCGTCGACCGGCCGACTCGACGCCGGTGCAGCCGTTGCCGGCAGCGGCCACTTCGGTGCCGGCACCAGCCAGCTCAGCCGCACCGGCTACTGCCAGTTCGGTCAGCTCAGTTCCTGCGCCCGCGCATTGACCACGATTCAACGCTCGCCAGTACATCGGCGAGCGCCGTGCGCAGCAACAAGAGCGCTAGCACGATGCCGATGCCGTCGGCCAGCACGTCGAACGCATCGGCATCGCGCGGCGGGCACAACCACTGCGCGAACTCGATGAAGACGCCGAATGCCAGGCAGCCTAATGCAGCCCAGCCACGGGCGCGTCGTTGGCGATAGACATTGCCCCACCAGCCCATCAGGCAGGTGAACGTGGTCGCGTGCAGCAGCTTGTCGCCGTACGGGAAATCCAGCGCGATGCCGGGATCCGGGCGCAACGCCATCCACAGTATCCAGAGCATGATCGCGCCGCCCAGCGCGATCCATCCACGTTGCCAGTGCAGCCGTCCAGACGGCTGAATCGGCATGAATCCGGTCAAAGCCGGCCGCCCTGATCGCCCGCCAGCAGCTCGGCCGGCAGCGGCAGTGCATCGAGGCCGCGCGCCAGCAGCATCGCCTGGAAACGTTCGCCCATCTGATCGGGCAGCATCAGCCGCTTCACCTGCTGGGCCAATCGATAGCGGCTGTGCTCGTCGGCGATCGTCGCCTGCTCGCTTTCGAAGATGTCCTGCAGGCCGGCACCGATCAGGAACTGTGCCTGCGGCAGGTACGCGGCTACACCGAAGCCGGCGCTGTTGCCCGCTTCGGCCAGCGCGGTGAAATCGACCGAGGCGGTGAGATCGTTCAGGCCCGGCAAGTACAGCGGATCGTTGTGCGCGTGGTGGCGGTAATGCGCCATCAAGGTGCCATCGTCGCGCTCGGCCAGGTAGAACTCGCGGCGCACGTAGCCGTAATCGACGAACAGCATCAGGCCGGCGGTCAGTGAGCCGGCCACCGCCTGGATCCAGTACGGCAGTTGCGGCAGGATTTCCGAGCGGTAGCCATCAACGAAGTCGCTGCCAAGGTCGCGTTCGACGTGACGCACCGCACCGGCGACCAGCGCATCGGCCGGGCGATCGATGCGCATCAGGCGACCTTCGCCATCCAGCGCCACGTACTCTTCGTAGACCTCGCCCGCGCGCATCGCGAAGCGTGTGGCCGGCAGCGCATCGATCACTTCGTTGGCGAACAGCACGCCGCGCCAGTCCTGCTCGGGCGGACGATCCAGCCATTGCACGCGGGCATTGAGTTCGGCCGGGAGATTCGCACGCAGGCGTTCACGCTGACGCTCGCGCAGATCGGCACTCGGTTCCAGGATCAGGTACTGCCGCGGCAACGTGCCACCGGCAGCCAGCGCCTTGAGCGCGGCCTCGGCGAACGCGCCGCTGCCACCACCCAGCTCCAGGAAATCCGCGTCGTCATCGAGCATCGCCAGCGTCGGCCGAACCGCGTTGATCACGCAGCGTGCGAACAGCTCACCCAGTTCTGGTGCGGTAACAAAATCGCCGGCCGCGCCGAACTTGGTCTTGCCCGCGCTGTAGTAACCCAGCCCCGGTGCATACAGGCAACGCTCCATGTACTGCGCAAACGGCAGTGGCCCGTGCGAGGCGATTTGCTCGCGCAGCAGTTGCAGCAGGTGATTGGAATGCGCGCGCTCGTCGGCGCTGGGCTCGGGGAGACGGGAAGGCATCGGACTTGCCGGTAGTGAAAAGCGCGGCAAGCATAGCGGATGGGCGCGATCAGAAATCCTTCTGCAAACTCAGATACAGGCCACGACGCGGACCGAACTGCGGTGCACCGACGCCGATGCCGGTGCCGTCGCGCAGCTCATAGGTGCGGTCCAGGGCGTTGATCACCGCCAGCTGGGTGTGCAGCTTGCCGAATTGATCGAACATGAGCTCGTGCGACACGCTGAGGTTCAGCTGGAAGTACGCCGGCAGTGATGCGCCGTTCGGCACGCCGCCGTCCTTGCGCAAGCCGCTGCCGAACAGATAGTTGGCACCGACCTTGGTGCTGTCGTTCAGCGCGTAGCTGATGCCGCCGGACGAGGTCAGTTTCTGGTCGTGGTCGAGGAGGATGTAGTGGTTCTGGACGTAGGCCAGGTCTTCCGGCGCGAAATTGTACTGGCTGGTGATGATGCGCTCGCCGATGGCCTTGCCGATCGACGCGTTGAAGTAGGCCGACAACGGGCCCTGCGCGTAGTTGGCGGTGAGCTCCAGCCCTTTCACGCGGCCCTGCGCGTAGTTGAAGGTGGAGTAGACCAGCGCCGAACCGAACTGGCCCTCGTCCTGCAGGCGCTGCACCTTGCGGTAATAGGCGTCCACACCAACCGTCCAGGCCGAGCCGATGTTCTGCGAGACGCCGGCGTCGAAGTAGTCCGAGCGTTCGGCCAGCGGCGTGTTGTTGCCCATGTCCGACACCGCATTGGTGGTGTCGTCGAATTTGGCGATATTGGCACTGGCGATCATCTCGGTCGCCGGCGGCGTGAAGTAGCGCGAATAACCGGCATGCACGGTAGTGCTGTCGGTCGCCTGCCAGACCAGGCCGAGACGCGGGCTCAGCTGGCTCTCGGTACGTGCCAACTGGTACTGGTCGCCGCGCAGACCATAGTTCAGCGTCCACCTGTCGCTGATGCTCCATTCGTCCTGCACATAGGCCGACCAGGTCTTCGCGGTGAGGCGGCTGTTGTCGAGGATGTTGATCGGCGTGGTGCTGGTCTGGTTGCCGGAGGCATCGGCCGGAAACACCCATGCATCGTTGCCGCTGACGGCGCGCTCGAAGCTGCCGTAGATGCCGTATCGCAGGGTATGACTACTGCCCATCGGCATGGAGAAATCCGCCTGCAACGTGCTGGCGCGATTGCCGCGGGTGACGTTCGAGGCGACGCCGTTGAACATCAGCTCACCGATCTCGTCGGGCGCGTAGGCGACGCTGCTGTAGCGCTGACCCACCGACACCTGGTAATCGGTCTGGCCCAGCTTGCCCTGCAACGCCAGCACGCCGAAGCGGGTGTTCTCGCGCTGCTGCTCGTTCAGATCGGCGGAGTTGAAATCGACGGTATCGAGATAGCCGAACTGCGGCGTCTGGCCCGGATTGTTCGGAATCTGGAAGCGGCTGTTGGCCAGACCGAACAGGAGGCTCAAGCGGGTGTCGTTGTCGATCAGGTAGCTGATGTCGCCGAAGCTCTTCACCTGGTTGGTATGGTCGTGGATCGGTTTCCTGCTGGCTGTCGGGTTCTCGATGCCAACATCGCTCTCCAGATAGTTGGCGGTGAGGAAATAGCTCCAGCGATCATCGCCGCCCCAGATCGACGCATTCGGGTTGAGCGTGCCGTAAGAACCCGCGGTGACGCCGACACTGCCGCCATTGCCGAGGCCATGCCCGCTGCGGGTGGTGATGTCGACCACGGCCGCCGTGCGCAAGCCGTATTGGGCCGGCAGCGCGCCGTCGAGCAGCTTCACGTTATCGATCATGCGCGCATCGAGACTTTGCCCGAAGCCACCAATCGATTCGGGAATGATCACGCCATTGATGCGGTATTGCAGGTTCGCGTGGTCACCGCGCACATGCAGGCCACCGTAGGAATCCTGCACCACGCCCGGTGCCTGCAACAGCACCTGGTTCATCGGCGTGGACGCACCCAGCGGCAGCTGCGCGATCGCCTTGTGGTCGATTACGTACTGACTGCTGCCGGTGTCCGGCGACAGCGCGTTGCGCGCCCGGTCCAACCTGGCGGATACATCGATCGCGCTCAGATCCTTGGTCGTGGGCTGATCGTTGCCGGCGTCGTTATCCGCCGGAACATCCGTGCTGGTGACGGCAGCGGCTATCGCCACCGGTGTATCGGTGGCTTGAACGGTGGTCGCGGCCAGCGCAGCGGCAAGACTCAGGGCGAGCAGGGTCAGCTTCATCGGGGGCTCCAGCAAGGGACGGTGGGGAGATGATTTATGTAATGTTATAACATTACTTGTCATTCGTTCCGCGCTCCAGCGCCGGAAGTCACGCCTGAGATGAAACCCGCTGCCGACGAGCCTGCGCCAGCCATTGAGGTCGGCTTCACATGGCTCATCTAGACTGCTGGGACACACGCCGGTTCGCGGCGACGATCCATGGAGCGCGCATGACCAAGCACAGCGAGCAGGTTCCGGCCGTCATCGCACCGGTCGAGCACAACCGAGTGACGCAGGCGATCCTCGATTTCGTCAGCAAGGTGCCGGACAGCAAGGTCGGCAGCAGCAAGGATCCCGTCAGCGAGGCACGCCGATTGGCCAATCGGGCGGCCCAGCGCGCTGCGCTCACCGCCGGTTCGCTGGCGCTGCCGCCGGGGCCGCTGGGCTGGCTGACCCTGCTGCCGGAACTGATCGCGATCTGGAAGATCCAGGGGCAGATGGTCAGCGACATTGCCGGCGCCTACGGCCGTAATCACACCCTCGGTCGCGAACAGATGCTGTGGTGCCTGTTTCGCCACACCGCCGCACAGGCGTTCCGCGACCTGGTCGTGCAGTTGGGCGACCGGCTCGTGTTCCGCCGGATGTCCTATGGCGTCGCCCAACGCGTGGCCAAACAGATCGGCGTGAAACTGACCCAGCGCACGGTGAGCGAAGGCCTGTCGCGCTGGCTGCCGGTGATCGGCGCACTCGGTGTCGGCGCCTATGCCTATTACGACACCGGGCAAGTCGCCAGTACCGCGATCGCGCTGTTCAGTGGCGATGTCGTGATGGAAAACGAGGCTGACGAAACCGCCACGGAATCCGGCAAAGCAGCACCACGCAAGAAAGCGTCACCGGTACGTCGCGCCATGGACAAACTGGTGGACAAGGCGACAACCGGCGCCGTACGCAAGGCCGCCAGTGCCGCACGCAAGGTCGCGAACAGGAAACCTCGTCAGTCGAAGGCGGACTGATCGCTCGCCAGCGGATGACGCATTGCATGCTTTGCGGCAAGCTGTCCGCTGGATTGCCGCAGGAACCGACGCATGACGCCACGCCATGATCGCCCCGTCGCACTGATCACCGGCGCCGGTCGTCGTGTGGGTGCAGTGATCGCACGCACGTTGCACGCAGCCGGCTACGACCTGGCGTTGCACTACCGACGTTCCATCGACGACGCGCGCATGCTGGCCGACGAACTGGAGCGGCAGCGCAGTGGCAGCACTTTGCTGCTTCAGGCCGAACTGGCTGACATCTCCGCACTGCCGGTCATGATCGAACAATTGCTGGCGCACTACGGCCGGCTCGACGCGCTGGTCAACAATGCCTCGGCGTTCTACCCCACGCCGCTGGGCACCGCGTCAGCGCAGCAATGGAACGAGCTGTTCGCCTCCAATGCGCAGGCGCCGTTCTTCCTCAGCCAGGCGGCGATTCCGGCGCTGCGCGAAGCGCACGGCGGCATCGTCAACATGATCGACATCTACGCCGAACGGCCGCTGGCGGAACACCCGCTGTACTGCATGGCCAAGGCGGCGCTCGCCGCGATGACCCGTTCACTGGCGCTGGATCTGGGTCCGGACATACGCGTCAACGGCGTGGCTCCCGGCGCCGTGATGTGGCCCAGCGACGGCAAGCCGTATGCCGATCAGCAGGCGATGCTGGCGCGCACGCCGCTACAGCGTGCAGGCACGCCCGAGGATGTGGCCGGCACCGTATTGTGGCTGCTGCGCGATGCGCCATTCGTCACTGGCCAGATCATCCGCATCGACGGTGGCCGCACCCTGTCGGTGTGACTGCCTCCCCTGCGCGGGGAGGCCGTTCATCGCATCACTGCTTCTGCTTGCTGCGGAACGCCTGCTCCAGCAGCGACTGATCGAAACCGACACTGGCCTCGCCCGCTTCCGCATAGCGATACAGCGCGGCCGCGTAGATGCCCTGCAGCGATGACTGGATCAGACCGAGAAGGATGAATCCCAGCACCACCAGGGTCACCGCCAGCACGATCGCCACGACCGACTGCAGCGCGAACGCGCCACCGATCAGCACCGCGCCCCCCAGCACGGCCACGAACATCAGCAGACCGAACACGACGCCGATGCCGCCATTGCCGATCAGGTTCTCGCCCCAGCTGCGCTTGAGCAGTTCCACGCTGCGCTTGACCGCATCGACCGGGCCCACATCCTGGCTGGCCAGGATCGGCACCACCAGAAACGTCGCCACGGTCCACGCCAGACCGAGGAAGCCGACCACCAGCCGCCCGATCAGGCCCAGGCGTTCCTGCACCATCCGCAGCACCAGACCGACGGTGGCCGCTATCAGCGCGTAACCAAGGATGTGCGGAAGCCGCGAACGCGCCAGCGCAAAACCCGCCGCCACGCTGGTCGGCTCGCCACGCAGATGCATCAGCGCCACACCGGTCAGCGCGGTCTGGAAGAAGACGATCACGAAATACTGCACCAGATAAAACGCGAACATCAGCAGATACGCGCCCGCCGACATGCGTTGATGGAAATCCTGCCCGACATGTTCGCCACCGATCACCATCAGCGCGACCGGGATCAAAAAGCTCGCCGCCACCAGCAGCGTGCACAGCCCCGACAGCAACGGAAAGACCAGCAGCGATTTGTCCGAGCGCAGCACCGCCGCGCTTGCCTTCATCAAGGCCCAACTGCGTGCAAATTTCCCAGCCATGTGTCGCCCCCGCGTCCGTGGATTGTATGAAGGTGTCTTTCTAGCACCAGCCATCCGCGCGCGACAGTGCAGACCGTTCAGTCCGGCAGCGGTTCGAGAGTCAATGGCTCATGCTCCGCCGGAAACGCGGCCCACAACTCGGCCATGCTGAGGCCGCTCAGCGGATGCCGGAACGCCGGCGCGATATCCGCGATTGGCCGCAGTACGAAGGCGTGCTTGATCTCCTTGCGCGGAATCTGCAGATGGCCGGGCCCGTCGAGCACCAGCGCGTCGTAGAACACGATGTCGATATCCAGCGTGCGGTCGGAGTAGCGCGGCACGTCCCTACGGCGGCCATGACGATCTTCCAGCGCATGCAGCCAGTCGTTCAGCGCTTCCGGCGACCAGTCGGTATCCAGCCCCACCGCCAGATTGACGAAATCCGCGCCGCTGAAACCTACCGAGCGGCTGCGATACGCCGGCGACACGCTGATCGCGCCAAAACGTTCACGCAAGGCAGCAACGGCCGCAGGCAAATAACGCTGGGGTTCGAGGTTGGAGCCCAGACTCAGATAGACGCGCGCCATCAGACAGGCCGCGTGCCGCGCTCGATGCGCACACCCACCGCCTTCGCGCCGCGTACCGCGCCGGGCTTGGACAACTTCAGGCGAACCCAGCTGACCCCGAACTCCTCGCGAATGATCGCCGCGCAGCGCTCGGCCAGCGTCTCGACCAGGCCGAAGCTCGACTCGCTCACATAACCGATGAGGCGCTTGGACACGTCCTTGTAGTTCAGCGTGAGCGCGATGTCGTCGCTGGCCGCCGGCACGGTGTTGTCGAACGCCATCTCGATATCGAATGACAGGGTCTGCCGCACGCGGCGCTCCCAGTCGTAGATGCCGATGACGGTGTCGATGCGCAGGTCTTCGATGAAAACGATATCCATGACGGTAATCACTGAGGCGATAGCCGTACAGGGTCGGCGAGCCGGCGCGCGGATGCAAGTCGCCGTAGCGTATGGTGGCGGTCGTGCGATCATGTGCGGATGACCACGTTCAGCACGCTCCCGCTCAAACCCGCCCTGCTCGCCAGTGTGGAAACGCTCGGCTACGCCACGATGACGCCGGTGCAGGCGCAAAGCCTGCCGCCGATGCTGGAAGGTCGCGACGTGATCGCGCAGGCGCAGACCGGCAGCGGCAAGACCGCGGCGTTCGGGCTGAGCCTGCTGCAATCGATCGACGTGGACACGATCCGGCTGCAGGCGCTGGTGCTGTGCCCGACCCGCGAACTGGCCGATCAGGTCAGCAAGGCGATCCGCAAACTGGCGGCAAACATCCCGAACGTGAAGTTGCTCACCTTGTGCGGCGGCATGCCGCTGGGACCGCAGCTGGCCTCGCTCACGCATGATCCGCACATCGTGGTCGGCACCCCCGGCCGCGTGCAGGAACATCTGAAGCGGGAAAGCCTGCACGGCGGCGGCATCAAGGTGCTGGTGCTGGACGAAGCCGACCGCATGCTCGACATGGGTTTCACCGAGGCGATCGACGACATCATCGGGCGCATCGCCAAGCATCATCAGACCCTGCTGTTCTCGGCGACGTATCCGGACGAGATCCGCGCGGTGAGCCAGCGCGTGCAGAAGAATCCGGTCGAGGTCACCGTGGACGCGCCGGTGCATGAGCAGCCGGCGATCGAGCAGCGTTTCCACGAAGTGGAGCCGGCGCAGAAACCCGACGCACTGGCGCAATTGTTGAGCGGCGCGCACGCGGAGCATGCGCTGGTATTCTGCAATATGCGCCGCGAAGTGGATGCGGTGGCGCAGGAACTGGATCGCCGTGGCTTCTCCGCACTCGCGCTGCACGGCGACATGGAGCAACGTGACCGCGACGAAGTGCTGGTGCGTTTCGCCAATCGCAGTTGCGCGGTGCTGGTCGCCACCGACGTGGCCGCGCGCGGGCTCGACATCGTGGCGCTGCCGCTGGTGGTGAGCTACGACATCGCCCACGATCCGGAAACCCACACCCATCGCATCGGCCGCACTGGTCGCGCCGGCCAGACCGGCCTGGCGATCACGCTGTGCACGCCGCGCGAGCGGCCGAAGGCGGCGAATATCGAGGAGCTCAACGGCACACCGTTGCCGTGGTGTCCGCTGAAAATCGCTCCATCCCGCGGCAAGACCCTGCATCTGGCGCCGATGAAGACGCTGGTAATCGATGCCGGTCGGCAGGACAAGCTGCGCCCCGGCGACATCCTCGGCGCACTCACCGGCGACGCCGGGCTCGACGCGAAGGACATCGGCAAGATCGACGTATTCGCCACCCGCGCCTACGTGGCAATCAGCCGGGCGCTGGCGAACAAGGCACTGGAGCGGTTGCGCGCCGGCAAGATCAAGGGCCGCAATTTCCGCGTGCGCCCGCTGGGCTGACAGTCGCGCTGACCCCGACGTTGTTCCCCTGCTGGAAGCTGACCCGATGATCCGATCACCCGGCCTCACTTTGATCTTCGCCCTCGTCCTGCTGCTGGGCAGTACCGTCGCACACGCCGCCATACCGGTATACGGCTACAAGGTCGTGCACAGCTACCCCCACGATACCGGCGCGTATACCGAGGGCCTGTTCTACAAGGACGGCTATCTCTACGAAAGCACCGGCCAGGCCGGCACCTCGACGGTGCGCAAGGTCGAACTGCAGAGCGGCGAGACGGTGCAGCGCTACAACGTGCCGTCACGGTATTTCGGCGAAGGCATCGTGGACTGGAAAGACCGGCTGGTGCAGCTCACCTGGCAGACGCAGACCGGCTTCGTCTACGACCTGGCCAGCTTCAAGTTGCAGCGCACGTTTGCCTATCCGGGCGAAGGCTGGGCGCTGACCCGCGACGATCGCCATCTCTACATGAGCGACGGCACGCCGGTGCTGCGCGTGCTGGATCCGGAATCGCTGGCCACGATCCGACGCATCGCGGTGACAGCCGATGGTGCGCCGGTCACCAACCTCAACGAGCTGGAATGGATCAAGGGCGAGATCTACGCGAACGTGTGGCTGACCAACCGCATCGCGCGGATCGATCCCGCGAACGGTCACGTCGTCGGCTGGATCGATCTCGAAGGTTTGTTCGACATCGATCAGCTGGCGGATCCCGGCAACGACGTGCTCAACGGCATCGCCTATGACGCCGTGCACGATCGCCTGTTCGTCACCGGCAAGCGCTGGCCGAAGCTGTTCGAGATCAAGCTGGTGAAAAAAGCCACGCCGTAACGTCGCGTCAGGCACGGCGACGGCTGCCGGCTGGATGCAGATGCATCCCTACCTACGCAGCCAGCGCGCGGCGCCGCGACCGGCGATCAGTCCGCTGGCGAAGCACGCGGTCAGCAGGTAACCGCCGGTCGGGGCTTCCCAGTCGAGCATCTCGCCGGCGCAGAACACGCCGGGACGGGCACGCAGCATCAGGTTTTCATCCAGCGCTTGCAGGCGCACGCCACCGGCGGTGCTGATCGCTTCGGCGACCGGTCGCGGCGCGCGCAGCCGCAGCGGCAATGCCTTGAGCTGTTTCGCCAACGCCAGCGGATCGGCCAGCGTGGGTTTGTCGGTCAGCTCGAACACCAGTGCACACTTCGCCGCATCCAGACCGGCGCGACGGCGCAGCCAGTCGCCGATGCTGTGCTTGCCGCGAGGCGAAGCGAGGCGATCGGCGAGTACCGACTCGGCGTAGCCGGGCACCAGATCGAGCATCAGCGTTGCCTCGCCCCGTTCTGCAATCTGCTCGCGCAGCTCTACACCGATCGCATAGATCAGGCTGCCCTCGATACCGTATTCGCTGAGCACGCATTCGCCCTGGCGCGCATGCGCCACGCCGCGGCGATCGACCCAGTGCGCCACCACCGGTTTGAGCGGGGCACCGCCGAAGCGGCTGGACAGATGCTCGCTCCATTCAAGTTCGAAACCGCAGTTCGCCGGCTGCAGCGGGGCGATGTCGGCTCCGGCCTCCCGCAACGGTTTCACCCAGGCGCCATCGGAGCCGAGTTGGGGCCAGCTGGCGCCACCGAGCGCCAGGATCACCGCGCTGGCCGGAATCGCTCGCTCGCCCTGCGGCGTGGCGAAATGCAGCGTGTCGTGCGCTTGCCAGCCGAGCCAGCGATGATGCATGTGAAACGTCACGCCGGACTCGCGCAGGCGGCGCAGCCAGCCGCGCAGCAACGGTGCCGCCTTCAGGTTGGTGGGAAAGACGCGGCCGGAACTGCCGGCAAAGGTTTCCACGCCGAGCCCGCGCGCCCAGGCGCGCAGCGCATCCGCATCGAACGCATCGAGCCAGCGCTGGATCTCCGTGCGGCGCGCACCGTAGCGTTCGACAAAACGCGCCGACGGTTCGCTGTGGGTCAGGTTGAGGCCGCCCTTCCCGGCCAGCAGGAATTTTCGGCCGACCGAACCCATCGTGTCGTACAGGTCGACGGCCACGCCCGCCGCGCACGCCGCTTCGGCCGCCATCAGGCCAGCCGGGCCGCCGCCGATGATCGCCAGTCGAGGAAGGTTTGTCTGGGTCATCCGTGCATGGTCGCATGTCAGCCGCATGAATAAGCCCGATCGTTGCCGATCGGGCCGGATGGCTTCTGCTGCGAAACACGAGATGCGGTAGTGCTTCCCGGATAACCGGAGACGGCAGCCGCGTGAGGCTGCTGCCGCCGGGGTTACCTACCGATGGAGACTGTCATCGATGCCGTTTTACCGCCATCGATACCGTCTTTCTATCGTGCCAAGTTCTCGCCATTTAGTGGAGTATCGGATGCGAGATCGCGCACGAGTTGGTGTCGTTGGACCAGCTGGCCTGCTCGGTGAACGTGCCGGTGCCCATCGTGACGTTGGCCGCACCACCGGGTGAACCAGCCGCGATCCAGGCGCATTCGTCGGAGTTTTCCTGGCCACTGCTTGCGGTCCAACCGCCGGCCGGATACGTATCCGACATCATTTCGTGCCACTCGTGACCCAGCGTCATGGTCCAGCCGTCCAGCGTACCGGCGCTGCCCGAGTTGACGAAGTTCACGCCGCAGCCAGCACCGGAGTCCATGTTGTACGGCTGATTGCTGTACGCGATGTCGCCGTAGCTCGAAGTGGTGTAGTCATGCCACGCGCAATAACTGCGCTGGTACCTGTCCGGGTTGGTGCCGTGCGGCGACGCGATGATGTAATAGGTGTAGCGGTTCGAGCCTGCCGCGGTGTTGCCGAAGTGCTTCGCGGCAGCGACCGCCTCGGCGGCCAGTTGAGCTGCCGTAGCGGCTCTGGGGGAGGCCTTCGAGTTGTCATACCACACGCCAGCAAGGGTGCCACCGGTCTGGTAAGGCACAAAGCTGGCGTTCGACGGGCAGCTGTTCGCGCCCTTGGCAACGTTGGGGCCGTCGCACCACTGGGTCAGATCAGCCGACCACAGCTCGCTGCCGGTGCCGATACCCTTGAACATTTCCTCGGCTGCCGCCGCGGCGTGGTCGGCATCGCCGGTGAACACGGAGTCGCCCTTGGCATTGGTGGTGCGCGTGCCCCACTGCGTACCGTAGTACACGATATAAACCTTCACGTGGCTGTCCATCACGCCCACGCCGCTGGTGCCGCCGCCGTAGATCAGCGTATTCGACCCGGTGGCCTGGTTGACTGCGGCAAGCGGATGCTGGGCCTTCCAATGCTTCATCTGGTTCAACACGTCGCGGGTCGGCAGCACACCGTGACGGTACTCATGACCGTTGGACGGCGCATACGGGTTGGTCTCCTGAGCGAATACCGGCGCGGCGGCAAAGCCGAGCAAGCTGCAGGCGGCAAGAGTGTTCAATAGAAACTTGTGCTTCATGAATTGGTTTCCCCGAAATGAGGACGAGCGGGCCTAACACGGCCGCCCAGACCCCGTGGCAATGACATGTCGCGCCCTAGCGCGACCCTCGTATTTCAATCAGTGCCTTGCGATTCCGCGATACCCAGTAAACCGTTGCTCCCCCTGTCTTCCCTGGAGAACAGTGTCGAGTCATTGCTTGAACGACGTATGGATCCCCCGATCCACTCCGCCGTTACGGAACCATCCGCCTTGATGTCTCCCCGCGACGGACAGGTGAAACTAGTGGCGCTGGTTCATTGGTGTCAACTGGGAATTAGTCCTAGACGGTTACGGCGAGCAGATAATGTGCACAACATGTAAATCGCATTATCTTGCGATATTGGTCAAATCGGTTCGTCAACGCACTACCAGAGCAATGCACGGCGTGAATTCATCTGTTGAATTCGCCATTATCTACTGATATTCCGATGGTAAAAAAAGAGGTCTTGTCCCTTTCAAGTTCCTGTCAGCCTGATCCCGTCACCCACGCGCAAAAAGCCCGATCGTTGCCGATCGGGCCGGTGGACTCCCTGGTCAAAACCGGAGGCGCGACCTTGCGCATCCCGGGCCTTTAACGGCAGCCGTGCGAGACGGCTGCCGTCAGGTTTACTTACTGCACGGTCAACGTGACATCGTCCAGCACGAACGAGGTCTGCAGTGAGCTGTCTTCCTTGCCGGTGAACTTGATCGTCACCGTCTGCCCGATGTACGCAGCAAGGTTGGCCGTGTGCACCGTGTAACCACTCGCGGCGTTGACATTCGAGTACGTCGCCAATGTCGCGAGCACCGCACCCGAGCTGTTCAGCACCTGCACGGTCAGCTTGTCATACGCCGTCGATCCGCTCTCCGCCGTATCGATGTGCAGGTAGTACGACAGGGTGGCCGAGGTCTTGCCACTCGGAATGGTCACTGACTGCGACAGCGTGTCGGTGTGCGTCGAACCGTAGCCATCGAGCCACGCGAACCAGGTGCCGCCATGAGCGACTTCACCCGAGCAGGTGCTGTTGCTGCACAGCGTCCCGGAGCTCATCGTCCACGGCGAAGCAGCGCCGCTTTCGAAGCCGGTGTTGCCGAACAGCTGCGACGAACCACCGCCGCTGGTGACCGTCACCGATGCCGTCTTGGAGCTGGTCGCGCCACTGACGCTGTCGGTCACCGTTTCGGTGACGCTGTAGGTGCCGGCTGCCGCATAGGTGTGGCTCGGGCTGGCAGCCGCTGAAGTGCCGCCGTCGCCGAAGGTCCACGCATGCGTGCCGATGCTGCCACCCGAATCAGTGGAGGTATCGGTAAAGGTCGCGGTCAAGCCGCTGACGGTGTCGGTGAAGTTGGCGGTCGGCGTGCCACCCGTACTCGCGACGGTCACGGAGGACGTCTTGGAGTTGGTCGCGCCGCTGACGCTGTCGGTCACCGTTTCGGTCACGCTGTAGGTGCCGGCCGCCGCATAGGTGTGGCTCGGGCTGGTGGCCGTCGAAGTGCTGCCGTCGCCGAAGGTCCACGAGTGCGACGAGATGGTGCCGCCAGTATCGGTGGAGCTGTCGGTGAAGTTCACTGTCAAACCGCTGATCGTGTCAGTGAAGTTCGCGACCGGCGTGCCGCCACCGGTGCCGCCACCCACGATCGGGTGCGAGATCGCACACGAGTTGGTGTCGTTGGACCAGCTGGCCTGCTCGGTAAACGTGCCAGTCGCAAAGGCGATGTTGGCCGCACCACCGGCTGAACCTGCCGCGATCCAGGCGCACTCGTCGGAGTTTTCCTGACCGTTGTAGGTTGCATTGCCGGTGTGGTTGGTCCAGCCGCCTGCCGGATACGTATCCGACATCATTTCATGCCATTCGTGACCGAGCGTCATGGTCCAGCCATCCAGCGTACCGGCGCTGCCCGAGTTGACGAAGTTCACGCCGCAGCCAGCACCGGAATCGATGTTGTATGGCTGGTTGCTGTACGCAATGTCGCCGTAGGACGAAGTGGTGTAGTCATGCCATGCGCAGTACGAACCCTGGTAGCTGTCCGGGTTGGTACCGTGCGGCGACGCGATGATGTAGTAGGTGTAACGGTTCGAACCTGCCGCGGTGTTGCCGAAGTGCGCCGCGGCGGAAACCGCCTCGGCAGCCAGCTGGGCTTGCGTGGCAGCGGCAGGCGAAGCCTTGGAGTTGTCGTACCAGACGCCGGCAAGGGTACCGCCGCTCTGGTACGGCACGAAGTTGGCGTTCGACGGGCAGCTGGTGGCGCCGCTGGTGACGTTGGGGCCGTCGCACCACTGGGTCAGGTCGGCCGACCACAGTTCGTTGTTGGTGCCGATGCCCTTGAACATTTCCTCGGCCTTCGCCGCGGCGCCGCTGGCGTCGCCGGTGAACACGGAGTCGCCCGAGGCATTGGTGCTGCGCGTGCCCCACTGCGTACCGTAGTACACGATGTAGACCTTCACCTTGCCGCTCATCACGCCCACACTATCAAGGGCGCCACCGTAGCTCAGCGTTTCAATGCCGGTGGCTGCCGTCTGTGCGGCCGGCGTGTGCTGGGCCTTCCAGTGATTCATCTTGTTCAACACGTCGCGGGTCGGCAGCGCACCGTGACGGTACGCGTGGCCGTTGGCCGGCGCATACGGGTTGGTCTCCTGAGCAGCAGCGAACGCCGGTCCGGCGGCGAAGCCGAGCAAGGTGCAGGCGGCAAGAGTGTTCAATACAAACTTGTGCTTCATGAATTGGTTTCCCCGAAATGAGGACGAGCGGGCCTAACACGGCCGCCCAGACCCCGTGGCAATGACATGTCGTGCCCTCGCACGACTCTCGTATTTCGATCAGTGCCTTGCGATTCCGCGATACCCGGTTAACCGCCACTCCCCCTGTCTTCCCTGGAGAACGGTGTCGAGTCATTGCTTGAACGACGGATGGATCCCCCGATCCATGCCGCCGTTACGGAACCATCCGCCTTGATGTTTCCCCGCGACGGATCGGGGGAAACTAGTGCCGGCAATAAGGGGTGTCAACCCAGAATTAATCCTATGTAATTATCCTATGTGACTACGTTCTCACTTTAATACCGCATTATAATTTGCGTATTATCTTGCGAATATTTCCAAGACCCATAATAAAGGCAAGATTCTACGATTGCATGGCGGCGCATGGGCTCCCGGCAACATTCGATCGGTACGAAGAACCAGCGCTGGCATATACAAATAGATAAATTGAATCGCCGAAAGTGGCGCGCTGGTCACGCGGCATTTTCCTGTGGCCCTTACTTGAATTACGCCGTTGGGTGTACGCACAGCACGGCGACCAATCGCGCAATCGTGATGGCCGGGTCGCCAGCCCACGTGCCTGCGCCAGCCACACCGGCGTCACGCAGATCGGCAGCCACACGCCGTAAACAGCGTGGTGGACGACGGCGCGCCCGGATGGCGCGTCGTCGACACAAACAGAAAGAGGCCCTGCCGGCGACGACCGGACCTTCTTCGTATGGCCGTATGGACGTCCGTGCAACCGGCGCGTTTCCGCCGCCTTGGCTCAATCGGTCGACACGCCAAGGATGCCCAGTTTCCGCAGACCATCAACGCTGGGCTGCAGCGCGCGGCTGTGCGGCAACCGGCGCAGCCAGCCTGCCTGCAGCATCGCCGCGGTCAGCGTCACACCCAATGGGCCGCCGAGATGCATACGGCGCTCGGTCCAGTCCAGGCAGCTGCGGCCAAACAGGTGCGACATGTCGGCCAGCTCCAGTCCGCTGGCGGCGAGCGCCTCGACACCATTTTGCTGCAGGCACAGTCCGCGTGATTCGGTTTGCAGCCACTCGCGCTGCAGCAAGGTGGCGCAGAACGCCACACCCAGCGCTCCCGCCAAATGCCGATAGCAGCAACGTGCCCGGCGCAATTGCGCGTCGCCGTTCGCGGGCAGGGCCCGGCACGCAGGTGCACGCGCCAGCGCCAGCGATTCCAGCATTTCACCGACACGCTCATCCGCCAGCCGATAGTAGCGATGCCGCCCCTGCACCTGCAGCGCCAGTAGTTTGCCTTCGAGCAACCGGTGCAGATGTGCGCTGGCCGTCGCCGGGGTAATGCCGGCGGCGCGGGCCAGCTCTCCGGCTGGTCGCATCGTGCCATCGACCAGCGCCAGCAGCATCGCAGCGCGCGCCGGCTCGGCCAACAGGCGGCCCAGTTCGGCCAGTTGATAGCGATTGAGCGGCGCGGCGTCGTCCATGCACGCAGTCTAGCCAACCGTTCAGCTGAACGCTTCGCCGCGTGGCGAAGCATTCGCTGCCCGGGACGGTCGACACTGCCGGCATGGATATCCGCCACATGCCCGACTCCGTGCTCATCCGGCCCTCGATCCTGTACTTCGGCACGCCGGTCGTGTTGATCACCACGCGAAACCCGGATGGATCGACCAACATCACGCCGATGTCGTCCGCCTGGGCACTGGCGGACCACGTGGTGATCGGTCTGGCCGGCGGCGGCCAAGGACTCGCCAACCTGTTGCGCGAAGGCGAATGCGTGCTCAACCTGGCCGGTGTCGATCAACATGCTGCCGTGGAACGGCTGGCGCCGACCAGCGGGTACGATCCGGTGCCAGCGTGGAAGCGCGAGGTCGGCTACCGCCATGAGGCAGACAAGTTCGCCCTGGCCGGCTGGCACGCACTACCTTCGCTGGCGGTAGCTGTACCGCGCATCGCCGAATGCCCGCTGCAGCTGGAGGCGCGGCTTTGCCACGCCCTCCCGCGCCCGATCGAGGCATGGCGGGCCACTGCGGGCGGCTACACCGTGCTGGAGCTCGAAGTGCTGCGCATACATGCGCACACCGACATCGTGGTACCCGACACGCAACACATCGATCCATCGCGCTATCACCCACTGTTTTACGTGTTCCGCCATTACTTCGGCTGCGGCCCGCGGCTCGGTCGCACATTCAAGGCGGAGGTGTGACTCGTTGCACGGCGTTTCAGTCGCGTTGAAACACGGCCAGCTCGGGATGATGCAGGCTGAAACCCTGCGCACGATTGACGCCAAGCACGGTCAACGCCTGCACGGTTTCCATGTCGGTCACCCACTCGGCGACCACCTCCAGGCCAAGTCGATGGCCAATGTCGGTGACGGCCCTGACCATCAGGTGACTGACCGGGTCGGTGAGCATGTCGCGCACGAAGCTGCCGTCGATCTTGATGATGTCCAGCGGCAGGTTCTTCAAATAGGTGAACGAGGACATGCCAGCCCCGAAATCATCCAGTGCTATCTTGCAACCCGCCATGCGCAGCCGTTCCATGATGCGCACCACCTGCGACAGGTTGCGCACCGCCACGGTCTCGGTGATTTCGAAGCACACCCGCGACGGTTCCACGCGATAGTGTCGCAACCATCCGATGATCCGGTCGGCCAGCGCCTCATCCTCGACACTGGCACCGGAGAGATTGATCGCGACCATGCGCACACCGGCGCCGATCGGGTGCAGCCGGTCGAAATTGGCCAATGCGGTCTCGATCACCCAGCGGTCGACCACCGGCATCAAGCCATAACGCTCGGCCGCCGGCATGAACACGCCAGGCACCACCAGCTGACCGGCCTCGTCGCGGAAACGCAGCAGCAATTCGATGCTGGGTTCGCCACCGGCAGTCAGTGGCAACGGCCAGATCTCCTGATAGGTCAGCATCAGGCGATGTTCGTCGATCGCCCAGCGCAACCGGTTGGCCCATTCCATCTCACCGCGCCGGCGCACGGTTTCATCATCGCGCTCGGAATAGAAATGGACACGGTTACGACCGAGCTCCTTGGCCATGTAGCAGGCGGTGTCGGCATGCGAGAGCAGGTCCTTCATCAACAGGTCCGGACGATCGATCATCACGCAGCCGATGCTGGCGCTGATCATGTAGCTGCGCTGCTCCCAGATGAATACGTAGCCATCGATGCATCGACGCATGCGTTCGGCAATCTGCTCGGCGGCGGCACGATTCAGCACATCCGCCACCAGCACGCCGAATTCATCACCGCCGAGTCGGGCCAGCACATCGATGTCGCACAGCTGCTTGCGCATGATGATCGCCAGCTGTGCCAGCAGCTGATCGCCGGCGAGATGGCCGGAGGTGTCGTTGATCAGCTTGAACTGATCGAGGTCGATATACAGCAGGACCGACAGCGGCGCGCCGGGACCGGTCACCATCAGTGCGGCCTGCAGCCGGCGTTCGAATTCGCGCCGGTTGTACAGCTCGGTCAAGGCATCGTGACTGGCCTGGTGACCCAGCAACTCGGTCAGCTGTCGCTGTTCGTTGATGTCGCTGGCCACCATCAGCAGCTTGTCGCGTCCGTTCAGCACGATCCGCGAGATTGCCACGCTGGCCCAGAAGCGGACGCCCTCGTCATTGTGCAGCAGCGCCTCGATCCGGTCGCAGCCGCGGGTAGCGGGATCGCGCAACTGCGCACGCAAAACCTGATCCTCGAACAGGTCGGGTAGACATTCACCCGCCTGCCCACCGAGGCGATCGCGTGCAGCCCGGTTGGCATAGGTGATCCGCCCGCCCTCAACCTCGGCCAGCAGCACCAGTGCCGGCAGCAGTTCGTTCAGCGCGCGGAAACGCTCCTCGCTTTCGCGATAACGACGACTCATCTGCGAGCCCAGCTCGAGCGCGCGCTGGCGCGTGCTGGCAACGGAAAACACCAGCAGTGCGAGCAACACACTCATCAGCAGGCCGGCGGGCAAGCTGGACTGGCTCCATGCCATCGTGGCCGGGCTGGAATCCAGCGGTTGCATCACGATGTCCCACACACGACCACCATAGGTCAGCTTGCGCTCGTAGCGGTATCCGCTCGCCGGCATGGCCAGGTCTGGACGCGAATCGAACAGCGGCAATGCGGCCTGCCCGGTGACATCGTTGATGCGCAGATGCAGCTCGCGCGTCAGCTGATCCGGCAACGCACTGCTGATCAGGCTGCTCGTCCGGAACGACACCGCGATCGAACCACGCATGCGCGCACGCCGGTCGGCAACCGTCTGTGGCGGCTCCCCCGGGCTGAAGATCGGCAGCCGTACCGTGATGCCATCGTCCGGCGCCACGGATGCAGGCTGCTGCACCGGACGAAACGGTGCCGACAAGGTCACCTGATCGGTGTCGCGCGAGGCCAGCAGGCCAGCAAGGTTGCGCGGCTGTACACCGACATCGAGTCCGACCACGGCCTCGTTGCCGGGCAGCGGGTCGACCCAGCGAGTCACGTAATGCTCGCCGTCAGCGCGTACTTCGCGCTGCGCATATGCCAGCGCAAGCAGGCTTGGAAATTGTTGGCGCGGGCGCATGTTGAGATAGAAGCTGTCGAATTCGGCGGCGGTCACCTCATCGGAGGCGAGAAACAACGTCTGCACCGCGCGCAGCAGCGATTCCGCCGAATGCAATGTCGTCTGCAGGGCCACACAAGTCTTGCCAGCCAGCTCGTCGCGGACGAAGGTCTGCTCGACGTCCTGCCGGTGTTTCTGCTGGTAATGCACGATCAACGCCAGCGTCAACCCAAGCAGGAGTGCCAGCAGGCTCCACAGATACGCCGCCGGCCGCCATGGCGGGGGTGCCGGAGCCACGGGATCGATCTCGCTGCGACTGTCCGCTGGCGCAGGAAAGAGACCATTGGCGTCCTTTATGTCTGGCAAGGGATCCACCACGCGATACCGTTGCATCGATGGTACACAACCAGCGCGCGGCAGACCCTGCGTGACGTAACGTCTTCGACCAGATCACAGCGAAAATCGCCTGTCGACGCGAACCGTTCGCGTGGTCAGCGCCGTTCGCGTGGTTTCGCCCGATGCGTCGGCGTGGCGGTCCACGGGTCGTCCGGCCATGGATGGCGCGGATAGCGGCCCTTGAGCTCCTTCCTCACTTCCGGATAGGTGCGCTCCCAGAAGCCCTTCAGGTCCTGGGTCACCTGGATCGGTCGGCCAGCCGGCGACAGCAGGTGCAGGGTGACCGGAATGCGGCCGCCGCCAACACGCGGCGTATCGGCGAGGCCGAACAATTCCTGCAGCTTCACCGCCAACACCGGCGGCTCGCCTTCGGCATATTCGAGCCGTCGGCTCTGACCACTCGGCACCATCAGGCTTTCCGGCGCCTGTGTATCGAGCAGGCGCCGCTGCTCGTAATCGAACAACGCCGCCAGCGCCTGCGACAGCTCGTCTGTACCCAATGCGTCGAGCCGATGCTTGCCCTCCAGATACGGTGCCAGCCACTCCTCCAGCGAGGCCAGCAAGGCCGCATCGGAAGCATCGGGCACGCCCAGCTCCGGCATCCACGCGCGCAGCGCCTGCATGCGCGCGCGCAGGCGCCGCGCCTGTTCGCTCCAGGGCAATACGCCAAGGCCGCTGGCGCGCACCGCCGCGAGCAGCGCCGGCAACGCATCCTGCGGCTGCACCGGCAC
>DAHUXL010000243.1 GCA_027307195.1 Rhodanobacter sp.
CCTTACTGCTACGACATGCAGAGCCTCGGCCACTATTACGGACAGTACGCGCGCTTGACGAACCACTGGCGCGAGGCTTTGCCCGGCGCCATGCTCGATATTGAGTATGCCTCGCTGGTACGCGATCCGGAGACCACCATGCGCCAGGTACTCGGGCACTGCGGACTGGAGACCGAGGAGGCCTGCCTGCGGCCGGAACTCAACTCCGCGCCGGTAGCCACGCCCAGCAGTGCGCAAGTGCGCGAATCGATCCATACCCGTGGCATTGCGCAGTGGCGGCATTACGAGAAGCAGCTGGAACCGTTGCAACAGGCGCTCGCCGCAGAGGCAGAGCTCGTGTCCATCACAACTCTTTGATGGCCACACCGCCCTAGCGGGCGATGTGGGAGCGCTTGAAGTCGCTCCCACAAAAATATCGCTCCCGATCGGAGCCCCTCGCGCACAGAGCCTGCCCCGGACCCGATCCGGGGGGGCGCAACAGCAATCAGTCCGCCACGCCGCCAATCCAGCTCTGCTGCACGCGGTAATCACCGTCCATCACCACTAGGTCAGCGCGATAGCCGGCGGCGAGGCGGCCATGGCTGGCGCCGAGGCCGAGGAAGTCGGCGGGATAGGCGCTGGCCATGCGCACGGCTTCGTCCAGCGGCAGGCCGAGCAGCTGAACGGCATTGCGTACTGCAGTGGCCATGTCCAGCGCGGAGCCGGCCAGCACGCCTTGCGCGGTCTGGCAGATGCCGTCCTTCGCGGTGATGGTTTCGCCGTTGAGCACGAAGTCCGGGTGGTCCGATCCCACCGGCGGCATCGCATCGGTGACCAGCAGCATCTTGCCGCGCGCTTTCGCGGCGATCGCCACGCGCAGGCTGGCCGGATGCACGTGATGGCCGTCGACGATCAAGCCACACCAGCTATCCGCATCCTCCAGCGCGGCACCGACCACACCCGGCTCGCGGCTGCCGAACGGCGTCATCGCGTTGAACAGATGAGTGAAGCCGCGCACACCGGCGGCCAGCGCAGCGCGCGTGGTCGCGTAGTCGGCTGCGGTGTGGCCGGCGCAGACGATCACCCCGGCGGCAGCCAGCGAGCCGATACTGTCCAGCGGCACGCGCTCAGGCGCCAGCGTGAGCAGACGCACGCCGCGATGCGGCGCGCATAGCAACGCCAGCTCTTCGCTGTCGGGCGTGTGAAAGAATTTCGGATCGTGCACGCCCTTGCGCGCCGGCGCGAGGTACGGTCCTTCCAGATGGATGCCGAGCACGCCGGGTACGCCTTCGGCCATTGCCTGCTCCACCGCGGCGAGTGCGGCGCGCATCACGTCCACACGGTCGCTGACCAGGGTCGGCAGGAAAGCGGTGGTACCGAAACGTCGGTGCGCCGCGCCGATGCGGCGGATCGTCTCCACCGTGGGCGCGTCGTTGAACAGCACACCACCACCGCCATTCACCTGCACGTCGATGAAGCCCGGCAGCAGCATCGCACCCTGCAGGTCGTGCGTGGTCGCATTGCTTATACGCGAATCGGACGGCGGCAACAGGTCGACGATGCGCTCGCCGTCCACCAAGACGGCGAGGTCATTGCGCCAGCCGTCGGGGGTGAGAATGCGGCCGTTGATGAGGGCGAGTGTCATGGCGGATCCTGATGGGCGTCGACAACCAACTACCTCATCCGCTCATCCTGAGCGTAGGCCGCAAGGCCGAAGTCGAAGGGCCCCAGGGGCATGCGCTTCGACTTTGCTCGCTGACGCGAGCTACGCTCCGTGCGAACGGATGCTTCTGGCTTGTTCAAACCGTTTCGGTCACCTTGTTGAGATGCGGCGGCACGTCCGGATTGAAACCGCGGCGCAGCGCCAGCTCGCTCGCCGCGCGATAGAAGCTCTGGATGATCAGCAACGGCGTGCACAGCGCCGGCAGGCCCGCCAGTACCGGAAGCATCCCGGCACCCTGCATGCCGGGCGCGGCCACGAAGACCTGCGCGCCACGCCGGCGGAACTCGTCGGCAATCGCCAGTGTGCTGGCCAAGGTGTCGTCATCCTGGGCAAAACACAGCACCGGAAAATCCGGCCCGACCAGCGCCATCGGGCCATGCTTCACCTCGGCCGCGCTGAACGCCTCGGCATGCAGGCCGCAGGTTTCCTTGAACTTCAACGCCGCTTCCAGCGCGATGCCGAGGCCGAAACCGCGACCAACCACGAACAGGTTGTGCGCATCGACCAGGCCGTCACTCAACGCCGACCAGTCGGCGTCCCAACCGGCACGCAACGCATCCGGCAGTGCATGCAGCGAGTCCACCAGCGCACGATCGCCGTGCCAGCGCGCGCACAGATGCAACACGGCCGCCAGTGCGGCGATATAGCTCTTGGTCGCCGCCACGCTGCGTTCGGGGCCCGCATGCAACGGGATCACCGTGTCGGCGATCGCCGCCAGCGGCGAATCCTCGACATTCACCAGTGCCACCACACGCGCGCCGGCAATCTTTGCGGCCTGCGCGTTGCGCACCAGATCCGGGCTCTTGCCCGACTGCGAGATCGCGATGAACAGCGCGCCTTCCCATTGCTGCGGGGCTGCGTAAACCGAAGTCACCGATGGCGAGACCGAGGCCGTGACGATGCCGAGCTGGGTCTCGAACACGTACTTCGCGTACGCGGCGGCATGATCGGAACTGCCGCGCGCGCAGGTGACGATGAAGCGCGGTGGCTGTGAGCGCAGCGACTGCGCCAGCGCCGTCACCACGCTGTCGTTGGCCGCGAACTGGCGCGCGACCACGTCGGCCGCCTCGTGCGCTTCGCGGTACATCAGGGTGTCGCGGGCATGTGTGTTCAAGCGGACCTCAGTCGGTTTGCAGTTCGGCGACAAAGTCGTAGATGTCGCCGCGATACCAGGAACAGGTGAACTCGACCACGCGACCGTCGTCCAGAAAGCTCCGTCGCTCGATGCTCAGGCCGGCGCTACCTACCGCAACGTGCAGCAGCCGCGCCTGCTGCGCATTCAGCGACACCGCGCGCAGCCGCTGCAACGCGCGGCGCGGGCGGCAGCCGAGTTTTTCCAGCGCCTCGTACAGCGAGTCGTGCACCAGCGCAGGATCGGGCAGCACGCTGGCCGGCACCACGCTGCGCTCTATCGCCAGCGGTTCGTCCTGGCCGTAGCGCACGCGATGCAGCCGCACCACCAGCGAGCCGGGCGACAGGTTCAGCGCCATCGATTCTTCCGGCGTCACCTCGCCGATGCCGCGCTCGAAGAATTCCGAACGCGGCGACAGGCCGCGCTCGCGCAGATCCTCGGTGAAGCTGGTCAGCCGCGACATGGGCTTGACGATGCGTTCGGCGATGAAGGTGCCGGCACCATGGCGCTGGGTCAGCAGGCCTTCCTCGACCAGGCCGGCGATCGCCTTGCGCACGGTCACCCGCGACAGCTTCAGCACCTGCGACAGATCGCGCTCGCTCGGCAGCGCCTGGCCCGGCTCGATGTCGCGATGCTCGACGATATTGCGGATCGCCCGGCGCAGGCGCAGGTAGGCCAACGGTTGATGCGTGGCCGGGTCGTGACAGATCCGGCGGTACTCGTTGGCCAGTGCGGTTTCCATACCAGCAAAGATACCAATAGCAAACCACTAACCGCAAGCCCTTAGCGGCAACCGTTCGCGCCGAGCGTAGCCCGCACAGCGGGCGAAGTCGAAGCGGCCGGTTCGTGAAACCTTTCAACTTCAGCCTGCGGCCTATGCTCAGAGTGAACGGATCGGGCTCAAACATTTCGCTTCGATAACCGCCTGGAAGTTTTTCCATGAATTCGTATGCATAGCCGTAGCCTGTCTGGTATTTCACTGGTACGATCGGCAACACCCCGGGCAGCACGCGCCGACAGGCCTCTGCCCGCCATCCGGCATCGAGTCGAGGTGACTGCGTGACTGCTTCTTCCCAATCGGTCGAACCGTTCGACCTGGTGATCTTCGGCGGCACTGGCGATCTCGCCGTGCGCAAACTGCTGCCGGCCCTGTTCCATCGCTTCCTCGACGGCCAGATACCGGCCAGCAGCCGGATCGTCGGCATCGCCCGCGAGGCGCTGGACGATGCCGGTTACCGTGCGCTGCTGCGCGAGGCGCTCGTCAGCATCTGCGACGCGGCGAAGCTCGACGTGTTCCTGCAGCAGGTGTTCTATCGCCCGCTGGACGCACGCAAGGACGACGGCTGGGACGACTTCGCCGGCTTCATCGGCACGCAGCCCGACCACATCCGCGTGTTCTACCTGTCGACCTCGCCAGAACTTTTTGTCGACATCTGCGCGCGGCTCGGTCATTACGGACTCAACCAGGGCGCCTCGCGCGTGGTGCTGGAAAAGCCGATCGGCCGCGACCTCGACAGCGCGAACCAGATCAACGACGCGGTCGGCAAGGTTTTCAGCGAATCCCAGACCTTCCGCATCGACCACTACCTCGGCAAGGAAACGGTGCAGAACCTCCTGGTGCTGCGCTTCGGCAATGCACTGTTCGAGCCGCTGTGGAATGCCGGGCATATCGACCACGTGCAGATCACCGTCGGCGAAACGCTCGGCGTCGGCCATCGCGGCGCGTATTACGACCGTGCCGGCGCGCTGCGCGACATGGTGCAGAACCACATGCTGCA
>DAHUXL010000245.1 GCA_027307195.1 Rhodanobacter sp.
GGACCGCTACCTGTTCCTCGAAGCGATGATGTCCGCGCGCGACGTGCTGCACATCAGCTTCGTCGGCGAAGGCGTGCGCGACGGCAAGCCGCGCAATCCGGCCGCGCCGCTGGCCGAGCTGCTGCAATTCCTCGACGAGCAGCACGCAATCGCCGACAACGAGAAAGCCGATCGGCCCTGGCGCATCCGCCATCCGCTGCAGCCGTTCGACACGCGCTACTACGAACGCGATGCCGATGGTCAGCCACGACACGATCCGCGGCTGTTCTCGTACGACCCTGCGTATCTCGCCGCGCCGGCCAGCGCCGACGCGCCGCGTTTTCTTGGTGATCCGATCAGCACACCGAAGCTCACCGCCACATCCAGCAACGAAATCACGCTGGGCGCTCTCAAGTGTTACTGGCGCGATCCGGCCAGGGATGCACTGCTGCGCGGCCACGGCATCAGCCTGCAGGCGCTCGACAGCGTCGGCTGGCCCGATCGCGAACCGCTGGAAACCGGGCTCGACCGGATCGAACGGATCGATCACCGACTGCTGTTCGAAACCCTCGCCGCCGGCCGTAACGCGCTACCCGCCGAACCGCCGGCATGGCTGGCACGCTCCGGCATGCTTGCTGGTGGCGCCATCGGCGCCGAGACCTACGCGCAGTTGCGCGACTCGCTGCAAGGTCTGCTCGACATGGGACAACCGTTATTTGCAGACGGTGCCGCGCAACCGCTGCCGCAGGCGATCGACCTGGATCTCGGCGACGACCTGCGCCTGACCGGTGTGGTCGACCGCGTCTTCCGTGGCGCCGACGGCCGCATGCTGCTGTTCGATGCGCAGCCGAGCCGTGCCGCCGGCCTGAGGGAGATACTGGCCTTCTATATCGACTGGGCCGCGCTGCGTTTGACTCATGCCGATGCCGTGCATGGCGATTATCTGGAGCCGACGTCCAACAACAAGAAGGCACGCAGTTCGGGACTGCTCGATCCCATCCGCGCACAGGACACCAACCAGCTTCGGCACGGACTGCGCCGTCTGATCGACGCGTATCGGTCCGCCGAGCAGCAGCCGCTGCTGTTCTTCCCACGCACCGCACAGGCCTATGCCACCAGCGAGCCGGAGGCGCGTCTCGGCAAGGCTGCAACCGCATGGACCGGCGACGATTTCAACGGTGGTGAACGTGACTACGCACCCGGCTATGCCGCCCTGCTGAGTCGTGGACTGGAGCTGTTCGATCCGGACAGTGCGGCCCATCACGCATTCGTCGCCGCCACCGAACTGGTCTGCAACGTGCTCGATCCACAGCACACGATGCTGTTGAAAACACCGGCATCCGAACCTGCCGATGCCGGAGAAAAGGCATGAGCGCCATCAACATCGCCGCAAGCGCTGCCCTGCCCGCGCTCGACTGGCGCCGGATGCCGTTGCAGGGCCGCATCCTGATCGAAGCCAGCGCTGGTACCGGCAAGACCTGGAACATCGGCCTGATCTATCTGCGCCTGCTGCTCGAACGTGATTTGCGCGTGGAGCAGATCCTGGTGACCACGTTCACCGATGCCGCCGCGCAGGAGCTGCGCGAGCGTTTACGGCGACGGCTGGTCGAGACCGAACGATTGCTTGAGGCCACGTCCAGCAATCCGACCGACGACAATTCGCTGGAAAACTATCTGACATTATTCTGCCCCGACGCGGACAGCCGTCGCCACGCGCTACGCAAGATCCAGCTGGCCCGCACCGATCTGGATCGCGCGCCGGTCTCGACCATCCATGCGCTGTGCCAGCGCATCCAGCGCGACTACCCGCTGGAAAGCGGCGCCGCGTTCGCCAACGACAAGCTGTTCGACGAGCAGCAACTGCAGCGCGAATGCGTGGAGGATTTCTGGCGCCGTCGCTATCT
>DAHUXL010000246.1 GCA_027307195.1 Rhodanobacter sp.
ACTGTTCGAGCCGCTGTGGAATGCCGGGCATATCGACCACGTGCAGATCACCGTCGGCGAAACGCTCGGCGTCGGCCATCGCGGCGCGTATTACGACCGTGCCGGCGCGCTGCGCGACATGGTGCAGAACCACATGCTGCAATTGCTGTGCATGGTGGCGATGGAACCGCCGTCGTCGCTGGCGCCCGACGCGGTGCGCGACGAGAAGCTGAAGGTGCTGAATTCACTCAAGCCGATCGACGACAGCAACGCCAGCCAGCTCACCGTGCGCGGCCAGTACCGCGCCGGCGTGGCCGAGGGCGCCAGCGTGCCCGGTTATCCGGACGAGCTGGGCAACACCAAATCCAATACCGAAACCTTCGTGGCGCTGAAGGCGGAAATCGCCAACTGGCGCTGGGCCGGCGTGCCGTTCTACCTGCGCACCGGCAAGCGGTTGCCGAGCCGGGTATCGGAGATCGTGGTGACGTTCAAGCCGGTGCCGCATTCGATCTTCCATGCCGATGCCGGCACGCTGAAGCAGAACCGGCTGGTGCTGCGGCTGCAGCCGGACGAAGGCGTGAAACTGTGGCTGACCATCAAGCATCCCGGCCCCGGCGGCTTGCGCCTGCGCCATGTGCCGCTGGACATGAGCTTCGCCGAGGCGTTCGGCGTGCAGCAGCCGGATGCGTACGAGCGCCTGCTGCTGGACGTGGTGCGCGGCAATCCCACCCTGTTCATGCGCCGCGACGAGGTGGAAGCGGCATGGCGCTGGGCCGGCCCGATTCTCGAAGCCTGGACTGCCAGTGGCGAGGCCCCGCGGCCGTACGCCGCCGGCAGCTGGGGGCCGAGCGCGGCGGTGGCGCTGATCGAGCGCGATGGCCGCACCTGGAATGAAGACAGTGAATAATCCGGCATCCACCCGCGCACTTCACTCCGCCATGCTGACGCATTCGGCAGACTTTGCCTCCCCTCCCCACGAGACGCGCAGCGGCATCCACTGAGCACCCGACGCGCCATCATCAGTCATGACCACCCATCTCAACGTCACTACGCACAGCTTCACCGATTGCCAGGCGCAAGCCGTGGCGCTGGCCGAACGGGTTGCCGCACGCCTGCGTGCGGCGCTGATCGAACGCGGTCGCGCCGTGCTCGCGGTTTCCGGTGGCAGCACACCAAAGGAATTCTTCGTCCGCCTCGCACACGAGGTGCTCGACTGGGCAAACGTGCAGATCACCCTGGTCGACGAACGCTGGGTGCCGGACAGCGACGAGCGTTCCAATGCGAAGCTGGTGAAATCGCTATTGCTGCAGCACGCCGCCAGCGCCGCGCAGTTCGTGCCGCTGTATACCGGCGCGCCCACACCGGAAGAAGGACTGGCCACGGCCAATGCACGCATCGACGCGCTGCCGCTGCCATTCGACGCGGTGATCCTGGGCATGGGCGACGATGGCCACACCGCCTCGTTCTTTCCCGGCGGCGATCACCTGGCCGCGGCGCTGGACCTGGATGGCCACGCCCGCGTGCTGCCGATGCGCGCACCCGGCGCCGGCGAGCCGCGCATCACGCTCAGCCTGCCCACCCTGCTGGGAACCCGCGCGCTATACCTGCTGGTTTCCGGCGAAAAGAAGCGCGACCTGCTCGCCGACGTGCGGCTCGGCCTCGATACTGCGCAGAACTATCCGGTGCGCGCGGTGCTGACCCAGCAGCGCGTGCCGGTGGCGGTGTACTGGTGCCCGTGATGCCGCATCGCCCGTCGTCCATCTGATATCCATACCGCGTCACGCGACGCGGCCGCTGTCCCGGAGTTTTCCATGAACACGCTGCACCCTGTTGTCGCCGAAGTCACCGAACGCCTGCGCAAGCGCAGCCGCGAGACGCGCGCGGCCTATCTCAAGCGGATCGACGCGGTCGACCGCAACGGTCCGCAACGTGAGCACCTGTCCTGCGGCAACCTCGCGCACGGCTTCGCCGCCTGCGGCAGCACGGACAAGGAGGCGCTGCGCAACGGCCGCCGCGGCAACCTCGCGATCATCACCGCCTACAACGACATGCTGTCCGCGCACCAGCCGTACGAGCGTTATCCGTCATTGATCCGCCAGATCGCGCGCGATGCCGGCTTCACCGCGCAGGTTGCCGGCGGCGTGCCGGCGATGTGCGACGGCGTCACTCAAGGACAGCCCGGTATGCAACTGTCGCTGTTCTCACGCGACCTGATCGCGATGGCCACCGCGGTGTCGTTGTCGCATGACATGTTCGACGGCGCGCTGTACCTGGGCATCTGCGACAAGATCGTGCCGGGCCTGCTGATCGGTGCGCTGAGCTTCGGTCATCTGCCCGGTGCCTTCGTGCCATCGGGACCGATGCCCAGCGGCATTCCCAACGAAGAAAAATCGAAAGTGCGCCAGGCCTGGGCCGATGGCAAGGCGAGCAAGGCCGAGTTGCTGGAGGCCGAGGCCGCGTCGTATCACGCTCCCGGCACCTGCACCTTCTATGGCACCGCCAACTCCAACCAGATGCTGATGGAGATCATGGGCCTGCACCTGCCCGGCGCCAGCTTCACCGCGCCGGACACGCCACTGCGCGATGCACTCACCGCCGAGGTGGTGCGCCGGGTCAACACGCTCAGTGCGTTGGGCGAAAGCTTCCTGCCGATCGGCCACATCATCGACGAGCGCGCGGTCATCAACGGCGTGATCGGCCTGCACGCCACCGGCGGCTCGACCAACCACCTGCTGCATCTGGTAGCGATCGCGCACGCGGCCGGCATCCAGCTGCGCTGGGACGATTTCGACGCGCTGTCCAGCGTGATCCCGCTGCTGGCGCGCGTGTATCCGAACGGCTACGCCGACGTGAACCAGTTCCATGACGCCGGTGGCATGGCGTTCCTGATCGATCAACTGCTCGGCGCGGGGCTGCTGCATGGCGATGTGCAGACCATCTTCGGCGGCGGTCTGCCCGGTTATGCGCAAGTGCCCTATCTCGACGACAGCGGCGCGCTGCGCTGGAAACCCGTCGACAAGCAGAGCGGCAACCGCGGCGTGCTGCGCGGCATCGACGAACCGTTCCGCGCCGACGGCGGCCTGCGCATGCTGCAGGGAAACCTCGGTCGTGCGGTGATCAAGGTCTCGTCAGTACCCGATGATCGACTGGTGATCGAGGCCCCGGCCATCGTGTTCCAGGATCAGGACGAAGTGCCCGCCGCGTTCAAGCGCGGCGAGCTCAATCGCGACTTCATCGCGGTGGTGCGCTTCCAGGGTCCGCAGGCGAACGGCATGCCGGAACTGCACAAACTCACCCCGACACTGGCGCTGCTGCAGGATCGCGGCCACCGCATCGCACTGCTCACCGATGGGCGCATGTCCGGCGCTTCCGGTCGGGTACCTGCCGCGATCCACGTGACGCCGGAAGCTGTGGCTGGCGGCAACATCGCGAAGATCCGCAACGGCGACATGATCCGCCTCGATGCCGTGAATGGCCGTCTGGACGTCCTGATGGAACAGCACGAACTGGACGCACGCCTGCCACACACCGCCGACCTGTCTGCCCAGCACAGCGGCATGGGCCGCGAACTGTTCGGCCTGTTCCGGCAGGCAGCGGCCAGCGCCGATCTTGGTGCCGGCGTGCTCTAGCTTTGCTCCCTCCCCTGCAAGCAGGGTAGGGCTGGGGTGGGGTGCTTTTGACCTTGATTTGATCTCGCCGCCAGCCCGAGAACCCCCTCCCGACCTCCCCCTGCCAGCAGGGGGAGGAGCCCAACATCTGGAGCTTCACGTGATCACTCTCATCGAACAAAAGCAGCAGCAGATCGAAACCACCATGCGGCTGGCGCCGGTGATCCCGGTGGTGGTGATCGACGATGCCCGGCATGCAGTGCCGATGGCACGCGCACTGGTCGCCGGCGGCATCCCGGCGATCGAGGTGACCTTGCGCACGCCGGCCGCACTGGAGGCGATCCGTGCGATTGCCGCCGAAGTGGAAGGCGCCGTGATCGGCGTCGGCACCGTGCTCAGCGCACGTGATCTGAAGGCTGCGCAACAGGCCGGTGCACGCTTCGCGGTGTCGCCCGGCGTGTCGCCGCACCTGCTCGATGCCGCCGACGACAGCGAATTGCCGCTGTTGCCCGGTGCCGCCACCGCCAGCGAAGTGATGACCATGCTTGAGCGCGGCTATCGCCACCTTAAATTCTTTCCCGCCGTGCCGGCCGGTGGTCACAAGCTGCTCGGCGCGTGGGCCAGCCCGTTGCCGCAAGTCCGCTTCTGCCCCACCGGCGGCATCAGCCTGGCCAGCGCGCCGGATTTCCTCGCCTTGCCGAATGTGATCTGCGTCGGCGGCTCGTGGCTGACTCCGGCCAACCTGCTTGCTGCCGGCGACTGGCCCGCGATCGAATTGCTGGCGCGCGAAGCGGCTGGTTTGCATCGACCGTCCTGAACCGGCAACCAAATCACACCGTTCATCCTGAGCGTAGCGCAGCGAAGTCGAAGGGCATCGCCATTTCACCCTTCGACTTCGGCCCTGCGGGCCTACGCTCAGGGCGAACGGTGTGGAAATATCATGCTGCCGACCTCGAGCAAGCGAAGCCGCTCGGATCAAACTGCCCGAGCACCGCTCCCTCTCGACCTGCTCTACACCGACTCCGCGTCCAGCCGCGCCATCACCGCATCGGTGACGCGGGCGCAGCGCTGGCCCATGAAGGGGAACGCCTCGCTCATGGTGGCGGCCAGGGTTCCCTGCAATGACGTGCGCAGCAGCCGGCGTGCACGGTGCAGCCGCGTCTTCACCGTCTCCGGCTTGATCTCCAGTTGCATGGCGGTTTCCTCGACCGTGCACTCTTCAATCTCGCGCATCACGTAGACCGTGCGGAACGCCTCGGGCAATTCGTCGATGGCGTGTTCGAGCAGGTGGCGGATCTGTGCACGGGCAGCGGACACAGCCGGATCCTCGTTGCCGAATTTCGAAGGAAACTGGATGACCTGGTGGCTATCGTCGGGTGCCGCATCGATCTGCTCCAGCCCGACCATGGTGTGGCGCTTGCGCAGCCGGCCACGCGCCTCGTTCAGCACGATGCTGGTGAGCCAGGTCAGCAGGGTCGAATCGCCGCGAAACGTGTCCAGCTTGTTGTAGGCGCGCATATACGATTCCTGCAGTACGTCCTCCGCTTCCGCATCCTCGCCAATCACGCTGCGCGCGATGCGGAACAGCCGCTGGTTGCAGCGCTGCATGATGTGGCGGAACGCTTCGCGCTGGCCACTGCGGACCAGCGCCACCAGCGTGTTGTCGTCCTGCGCGGCGTAGTCGACGGATGCAATCTTGGCGGGCGATGTCATGGTTCTCTCCTTTTACACCGGATCAGATGCAGCCACACGGCTCGAGGTTCCCGATTCAACCCGCCAGCAGCGCCAGGATCTCCCGCCGCTGTGGCTCCTGGGCAAACTGCCCGAGCAGGCGCCGGGTCAGCATCGACACACCGTGCAGGCGCACACCGCGCGAGGACAGGCATTCGTGGCTGGCCTGCACGATCACCGCCACGCCATGCGGTTGCAACGCATGCGCCAAGCTGTCGGCGATCTCGGCGGTCAGCCGCTCCTGGATCTGCAGGCGTCGGCCTAGCGCCTCGACCAGCCGCGCCAGCTTGGAAATGCCGACCACGCGCTGATTCGGCAGATAGGCGATGTGCACCACGCCGCGGATCGCGGCCATGTGATGCTCGCAGGTCGAGTGCAATGGAATGTCACGCAGGATCACCAGATCGTCGTAGCCGCCAACTTCCTCGAACGTGCGGCTGAGCAGGCTGGCCGGATCCTGCCGGTAGCCGGCGAACCATTCCTCATACGCCCGCACCACCCGCGCCGGCGTGGCCAGCAGGCCTTCGCGTGACGGTTCGTCGCCGGCCCAGCGGATCAGCGTGCGCACCGCCGCTTCCGCGTCGGCGCGCGACGGGCGCTCGGCTTCGGCGGTGACGGACGCTGTCGCGGCAACGACGGAAGACGTGACCTGGTCGGATTCGAGCATGACGGCGGGTTCGCTAAGGGGTGACAGCGATCCGATGCGGCGGCCTGCGGCGAGGTTCCCGGCAACGGCACCGGGAAAGCCGGAACCTGCATGCCGCTTGCTGCATCCCATGCACGCCGACAGAAGCGCCGGTCGGTTCGACCGTGCCTTTCGCCGCATCCGTTTTACTCACTTTCAAGGAGACACCCATGAACAAGCCGCTGCTCGCCCTCGCCCTCGCTTTCGGCATCGCTTCCGTTGCCAGCGTGCAGGCCCAGACCCCGCCCGCCGCCAGCCCGGCACCGGCCATCAACGACGCGCAGATCGCGCACATCGCCTATACCGCCGGCGTGATCGATGTCACCGCGGCCAAGCAGGCGTTGCAAAAGTCGCACAACAAGGCGGTGCGCGCGTTTGCCGAGGAAATGCAGCGCGACCACACGGCGGTCAACGAACAGGCGCTGGCGCTGGTGAAGAAGCTGGGCGTGACCCCGCAGGACAATCCGACCAGCCAGTCGCTCGCCAGCGGTGCTGCCGACGAACAGAAGAAGCTCGCCACGCTCAGTGGCAGCGCCTACGACAAGGCCTACGTCGACAATGAAGTGGCGTATCACAAGACCGTCAACGGCGCGCTCAGCGGCACGCTGATTCCGTCGGCACAGAACGCGGAACTGAAGTCGCTGCTGGAAACCGGCCTCAAGCTGTTCCAGTCGCACCAGATGCATGCCGAACATCTCGCGCAGAGCCTGAAGTAAGGAAGACGGCATGCTCCGCACGACGATACTTCTCGCCGGCCTGCTGGCGCTGACCGGCGGCATCCTGCCGGCCAGCGCCAGCAACGCGAAACGGCCGGCGACGACGCCGGGCCATCACGTGCATGTGATCGTGATCGACCAGATGCAGTACGGCCCGATGCCGACCGACGTACACGCCGGCGACATCATCGAATGGGCCAACAAGGACATCCTCGAACACAGCGCCACCGCACGCGACGGTCACTTCGACGTCGACCTGAAACCCGGCACCAGCGGGCGCATCACCGCCACCGCCGGCACGCTCGCGTTCTTCTGCAAGTTCCACCCGACCATGACCGGCACGCTGGTGGTCAAGTAACCCGGCAAGGACTCTGAAGCCGGCTTCGGAGATTGCGACGTCGTGCCACATGCACGACGCCGCAACGCTGTCGATTTGCCCTATTCAATCCGATGTCCGGTCGTGGCTCGATCAATTCCCGACTGCAGCATCCTTCACCGGCTTCACGTACGTCTGAAACAACTCGTCAATCCGCCGATATTCGTCGTGCCACGAATCGGCATGCACGAAGCCGTGCCGCTCCATCGGGTACAGCGAGATCCAGAAGTTCTGCTTGTGCAGTTCGATGAAGCGCTGGTACAGGCGGATCGAGTCTTCGGCGAGAACGTTGTCGTCGATCAGGCCGTGTTCGATCAGCAGCGGGTCCTGCAGCTGGTCGGCGTATTCGATCGGCGAGCTGGCCTTGAACGCTTCCGGATCGAGCTGCGGATCGTTGAGGATGTTGGCGGTGTATTCGTGGTTGTACAACGTCCAGTCGCTGACCGGGCGCAAGGCGGCACCGGCGGCAAATTCGCCCGGCGCGCGCAACAATGCCATCTCGGTCATGAAGCCGCCGTAGCTGCCGCCGTAGATGCCGACGCGCTTCGGATCGACGCCGTGGTTCTGCACCAGCCACGCCTTGCCGTCGAGCAGATCCTCCAGTTCCGGATGGCCCATCTGACGGTAGATCGCGGTGCGCCAGGCGCGGCCGTAGCCTTCGGAGGCGCGGTAATCCATGTCCAGCACCACATAACCCTGCTGCACCAGCAGGTTGTGGAACATCTGCTCGCGAAAGTAGTTCGACCACGACAGCGTGACGTTCTGCAGGTAACCGGCGCCGTGCACGAAGATTACCGCCGGTTTCGATGCACTGCTCTCGTTGGCCGGGCCGTAG
>DAHUXL010000251.1 GCA_027307195.1 Rhodanobacter sp.
TTAGCCGCCTGCTGTGGCCAGCGCACGGCGCAGGTTGCGCAGCGCGCTCCACAGTCGCCGTTTGGCCCCGGCGCTGGTCAGCACCAGGGCCGGCTCATCGGCCAGCACGATCTGCGCCTGATGCATCGCCGCTGCCGGCAAGCTGCGTCCCAAAGCATGCGCCTGGGCTTCGCCGAACACCAGATAGGCGCGCGCTTCGGGCAGGTCTGCCGCGAGTTGGCCGCCACTGACCGTGATGCGCGCCGCACGTGCCAGCATGGCGCCACAGGCATTCAGCGCGCGCCCCAGCAGGTCGAGCTCGCGCGTAGTGCAGCCTTCCGGCAGCACCACCACGCAGGCGATTTCCGCCGCGGTATCCATCATCAACGGATTCGACTCGGCCAGACCCGGCGGCAGGTCCGGCACCGCTCGCCGCACCCACGGCGTCACGCCCAGCGCGCGCAGCACACGGTCGCGATGGCTGGCCGTCACCTGCTGGCGCGGGCTCGCGTTCATGCCGGGTTGCGCCGTGTCCGGCGCCGATGCGTGGCCAGTCCCCAGATCGTCCAGACCGGTCCGGAAAGCAGATAGATCGTGAAACCGGCAAACAGGACCCGCGGCGTATCCAGGATCAGCAGCGCGATCAACAGCACCGCGCCGACCATCCAGCCAAACGGCACGCGCTGGCGCTCGCCCAGCGGCAGCGACTTGAAGCTGAAATATCGGAACCGGCTGACCATCAGCAGGCCGACGACCACCGCGATCACCGGCGTGATGAAGCAGAAATCACTGCCGGACAACCCGAACTTGTCCACGCTCCACACGAACGACATGCAGACCGCCGCAGCGGCGGGACTGGCCAGCCCCTGGAAATAGCGCTTGTCGGCGATGCCGACCTGGGTGTTGAAACGCGCCAGCCGCAACGCGGCGCAGGCGGCGTAGACAAAGGCGGCGGCCCAGCCCAGCTTGCCCCACAGCGGGCCAAAGTCGCGCAAGCTGGACAGCGACCATGTATACATCACCAGCGCCGGTGCCAACCCGAAGCTGACCAGGTCGGACAGCGAGTCGTATTGCACGCCGAATTCGGTCTGGGTGCCGGTCATCCGCGCCACCCGGCCGTCCATGCCGTCCAGTACCGCGGCGATGAATACCGCCACCGCAGCCTCGCTGTAACGACCGCCGATGCTGGCGATGATCGCGTAGAAACCCGCGAACATCGCGCCGGTGGTGAACAGGTTCGGCAGCAGGTAAATACCCCGGTGACGGGGCCGGCGGACGGGCATGGGCTCGCTCATGAATCATTCCGTGACAGGATGCGCGCAGTGTAAACCATCGGCCGCTTGAGTCCGGACCGTCACAGTGATAACAAGGTAGCCTGCCGAATTCCCATGAAATGGAGAACACCATGCACCGTTCGCTGATCGCTGTGGCGCTGCTGTTGCTGGCCCCGCTGGCCACCGCCCAGGTCTATAAATGGACTGACGCCAGCGGTACCGTGCATTACTCGGAGGCGCCGCCGACACAGGGCACGAAATTCTCCAAGGTGACTACCACCGGTACGGTGCAACCGCTGGCCGCGCCGGCGGCAACCGCGGGTTCGGGCGGCAGCAGCGAGCCCACCGCCGCGCCGGCCCAGCCGGTGGCGGACACGCCGGAAAATCGCAGCAAGCTGTGTGCCTCACTGAAAACCAATCTCGCCGCGTTGCAGGGCAGCGGCCCGGTCGTCATGCAGCAGGATGGCAAAGCCACCGCGCTCGACGCTGCCCAGCGCAAGCAGCAGGTCGATGCGGCCCAGGGCCAGTACAACCAGTATTGCCAGGCCCAATAATCACCCGTTGCGCGGCGCCGGCGCGGCTTCCCCGCCGGCGCAGGACACGATCAGCGACGGCGACGGCGACGGCAGGCCGCTACAATAGGCGTCTTTCACCACGCCGGAACTGCCCGCATGCGCCTCAGCCAATTCCACCTGGCCACCGTCAAGGAAGTCCCCGCCGACGCCGAAATCATCAGTCACCGGTTGATGCTGCGCGCCGGAATGATCCGTCGGCTCGCCTCGGGTCTGTACACCTGGAGTCCGCTGGGCCTGCGCGTGCTTCGGAAGGTGGAACACATCGTGCGCGAGGAAATGAATCGCGCCGGTGCGATCGAAATGCTGATGCCGACCATCCAGCCCAGGGAGTTGTGGGAGGAAAGCGGCCGCTGGGCAAAGTTCGGCCCCCAGCTGCTGAAGATCAAGGATCGCAAGGAGCAGGAGTTCTGCTACGCCCCCACCGCCGAGGAAGTGGTCACCGATTACGCCCGCAACGAGCTGAAAAGCTACAAGCAGCTGCCGGTCAACTTCTATCAGATCCAGACCAAGTTCCGCGATGAGATCCGCCCGCGTTTCGGCGTGATGCGCGCACGCGAATTCCTGATGAAGGACGCCTATTCCTTCCATCTCACCCAGGAATCATTGGCTGAAACCTATGCGGCGATGTATCAGGCGTATACGCGCATTTTCACCCGGCTCGGACTGACCTTCCGCGCCGTGCAGGCCGATACCGGCGCAATCGGCGGCAATGCCAGCCACGAATTCCAGGTACTGGCCGATTCCGGCGAGGACGCCATCGCCTTTTCCGACGGCTCCGATTACGCCGCGAATCTGGAGAAGGCCGAGTCGCTGGCGCCTGCGATCGCGCCTCCGGCTCCCGCCGCTGCGTTGCAGCGGGTCGATACGCCGACCCAGAAAACCATCGCCGACGTCAGCGGCTTCCTCAAGGTCTCGCCGCAGCAATGCGTGAAGACCCTGCTGGTGCGCGGCCGCGACGGTCTGGTCGCGCTGTGCCTGCGCGGCGATCACGAGATCAACGAGGTCAAGGCCGGCAAGTTGGCCGAATTGCCGGATCAGTCGGTACTCGCCAGCGAAGAGGAAATCCTGGCCGCCACCGGCACCCGCCCCGGCTTCATCGGCCCGGTCGGCCTGCCGAATTCGATTCCTGTCATCGTCGACCGCGATGCTGCCGTGCTCGCCGATTTCGTTTGCGGCGGCAACACCGATGGCAGCCATTACACCGGCGCGAACTGGCACCGCGATGCGCGCGTCACGCGCATCGCCGACCTGCGCAATGTGGTCGAGGGTGATTTGTCGCCTGACGGCAACGGCGTGCTGCATATCGCCCGTGGCATCGAGGTCGGCCATGTGTTCCAGCTCGGCCAGAAATATGCCGAGGCACTCAAGGCGAGCGTGATCGACGAGACCGGCAAGCCCCAGTTGATGACCATGGGCTGCTACGGCATCGGGGTCAGCCGCATCGTCGCCGCCGCGATCGAGCAGCGCCACGATGACGCTGGCATCCTGTGGCCGGAGGCGATGGCGCCATGGCGGGTCGCGGTATGCGTGATCAACCCGAAGAACCTGCCGGAAGTGGGCGCCGCCGCCGAGGCGCTGTACCAGTCATTGGGCCAGCATGGCATCGAGGCCGTACTGGACGACCGCGGTCTGCGGCCGGGCGGCATGTTTGCCGACATGGAACTGATCGGCATTCCGCATCGTGTCGTAGTCAGCGAACGCGGGCTTGCCGCCGGCACGCTGGAATACCGCGCCCGCGGCGAGAGCGAAAGTCGCGCACTGAGCGAGAACGAGTTGCTTGCCTTGCTTGGCTGAATCCCGGGAAATAACCTTGTATTAACCGAAACGGCCGCCTGAGCGGCCGTTTCTGCATTCGAAGCAACGAAATCCCGGTAGTCGATTATTCAAATCGGCGTCGGCCGCATTAATTGCATTTAATGTGAATGCGCACTTCCGGGATGCATTGCGCTTTACAAAGATTCCGCGAATCAGCAGAATCCCGATTGCTGCAACTTTCCATGCGTCTGGCTCCGTCCCCGATAATAATCAGACCCTGGCCAGACCGTTTAATTGTCGACACTCACCCGGGAGTCCAACATGGCCGTCGATATCAAGAATCTCAATCACACCCAGCTGAATGACCTGATCAACAAGGCGCAGGTTCGCCAGAACGAATTGCGCAAGGAAAAGGTCGTCAAGCTGCGCGAGAAAGTACACGCGCTGATCAAGGCCGAGGGTTATACCTTCGAGGACATCTTCGGCAGCACCCGCGGCAAGGCCAAGCGCACGACAGGCACGGTCGCCCCGAAGTACCGCAATCCGGCCAATCCGGCACAGACCTGGTCCGGCCGCGGCAAGCGTCCGCACTGGTACAACGACGCGCTGAAGGCCGGCAAGAAGGAAAAGGATCTGGCGATCTGATCGCCCGCTCCGAATTAATCCGGATCAGTATTGCGCATCAGTAAATTGGCATGCGATCCGCAACAAGACGCCGGCCTGAAAGCCGGCGTTTTTTATTTCCGCTTCACAGCGAGCGCCTTGGCGAAACCAGCAGATCGCCGAACATCAGCCCGGCCACCAGCGATACCAGCAAGGTCAGCAGCAACAGGCCGGTATCCATGCCCAGCGACGTATCGCGTTCGAGCAGAAACGACATGCTGCGGAAACCGACGCTGCCCGGTACCAGCAGCAGAATGCCGGGCTCGCGAATGACCGCACCCGGCCGACGCGCGAATCGTGCGTAGATATTCGCCATGCCGCCCAGCAGCAGTCCGCCGAGGAACACGCCAAACGGCGCGGCTGGCAGTGAGCCGGAAATCGCGCCGCCCCAGCGCGTGGCCAGATAACCCACGATTACCGCCAGGATCACCATCGGCCAGTCGCGCGTGGCCGCGCGGAACAGGATGGCGAACGCGATCGCCGCCACCAGCAGCGCGGGGTAGTCCGTCCATGTCGGCAGCGCCGGCAACGCGAAATCGCGCGCCGTGATGCCCAGCGCACCACACAACTGGGTCGCCGCGATGGTGCCGAAGGTGAGCTTGAGCAGGGTCGACATCGCGCCACCCATGCGCGCCATGCCGGACACCAGGTGCTGGCTGGAGATCTCGCGTACCGCGGTGGTCAGCGACATGCCCGGGATCAGGATGATCAGGCTGGCCAGCACCACCGACTTGATTGCCAGCGGCACCACAAATGCGCTCACCACGATCGTCACCGCAGTAGCCACCAGCGCGCAGATCGCATCGCTGGCCACCGCCAGCCGCGGCCGGTTGGCCGCCAGCATGCTGATGCCGCCGATGATCACGCCGATCACCCCGGCCACCAGCAGGTCCACCCACGAGCTGTGCAGGAACAGCGCCGCAATGCTGGCCGCGGACAGACCATAGCTGGCGATCAGGCCGACCTTCTCGCGCCGCGTGTCCGGCCGCCCCAGCGCCCGCAGCAGGCGAAAACCCTCGCGCAGATCCAGCTCGCCGGCAATCGCGCGATCGGCGATGTCGTCGGCTTCGCACAAACGCTCCAGATTGACCTCGCCCGGCGCCAGTCTCATCACCTGCGTGGTCTGCGCCACGCCGTCTTCACCCTGCGCCAGATCGGCGAAGGAAATGATGATCGCGGTCGGGCTGGACCACACATCGGCGGCCAGCCCCAGCCGTTGTGCCGCGCCGGCCACCGCCATCTCCAGTCGCGGCGCCGAAGTGCCGTACTGGTGCAGCCGCCGCGCCAGCTCCAGCAGAAACGCGATCCGCGTCGTCAGCGCCGTGGTGGCGAACTGCTGCCGACTGATGGCGTCGCCCGCGCTCATGCCGCTGCGCGCACCTGCAAGGTGGTGCCTTCGACGGCCACCACTTCCACCGTACTGCCCAGCGGCAGATCCGGCCCGCTGACCAGCCACTGGCCGTCACCGACGCGGGCCTTGCCGCGGCCGTTGACGATCGGTTCGACCAGCACGTAACGCTGGCCGATCATCTGTTCGCCACGCCGGTTCAGGCGCTCGTCACCGGGCGAACTGCGCTCCAGCCGCGGTCGCAGCCAGCGCGCGTAACCGACGCAGAAGGCGAACGCGAGCAGCGCAAACCATACCGCCTGCGTCAGCAGACCCAGCGTCGGCACGACCCACAGCACCACGCCCATCGCGGCGGCGGCCAGACCGATCCACAGCATGAAATAACCCGGCAGCAATACCTCGCCGGCGATCAGCAGCAACGCGAGAATCCACCACAGGTAATGCGCGGAAAGCTCCCACATGGCATCCACCTCAGCGCAGCGGCGGCTGGATTGCCGCCGATTTCTGCTGCTGGCCCAGCGACTCCTTGGCCAGCTCCGCGATACCCGCCAGCGAACCAAGGATGCC
>DAHUXL010000261.1 GCA_027307195.1 Rhodanobacter sp.
GAGTACTACGCGTTCGCCCACTTCAGTCGATTCGTCTTGCCTGGTGCGGTGCGGGTGGGCTCCAGTGAAACCGAGAAGGGCATCGACAATGTGGCGTTCCAGAATGCTGCTGGCGGATCGGTCGTGCTGGTGATGGTGAACAGCCATCCGGAGGCGCGCCGAGTTTCCGTGAAGCAGGAGCAAGCCCGTTTCCAGTACACGTTGCCGCCGCAGAGCGTGGCGACCTTCGTGTGGAACCCGGATCAGACAGGCATGCCCGCGAATACGGCAAGCTCACCGCCGCCCAGGCAGGCGCCCGCTACCACGGCCACGAGCGGGGCGCCCGGCGAGCGCAAGGTGATGCAGTGATGCCGTGTTTCGACAACCGCCTTTTCACTATCGACGGAATCGCATGATGTGCCCAACCTCTCATTGGCTTCGAAACGTCGTGGCCACGGCGTTGCTGCTCGCGGGCGCTGTCGCGCTTCCGCTTTGCGCACAGGCGGTACCCGCCACGCTGCGGCCGAAGGTCGTGGTGATCAGTCTGGACGCCTTCGGCGCGGCCAGCCTGCATGAGCCGCAGCTGCCCGCGCCCACGCTGCATGCGTTGATGCAGCGTGGCGTCCATGCGGTTTCGATGCAGCCGATCAACCCCACCGTCACCTGGCCGAATCACACGTCCATGGTCACCGGTGTCAACGCGAGCCGGCATCACGTGCTGGTCAACGGGCTCATCGTCGATCAGCGCACCGCCACGCTGCCGCGGATCGACATGAAGGCGCCGAAGTCCCGGCTGGTCGCCGTGCCCACCGTCTACGATGCCGCGCACAAGGCGGGTCTCACCACGGCGCAGGTGGACTGGGTCGCGATCGAAGGCGCACCGAGCATCGACTGGCAATTTGCCGAACATCCCGATCCCGCCGGTGCCATCGAGCAGGATCTCGTGCGGCAGGGCGCCATCACCGATGACCAGCTGGTGCATTTCGGCGTGCCATCGCAGGCATGGCGCGATCGCATCTACACCCGCGCGGCGGTCGACATCATCCAGCAGCATCACCCCGACCTGCTGTTGCTGCATCTGCTGGCGCTCGACAGCATCGAGCACGAGACAGGCTTCGGCAACAACGCAGGGCGCAACACCATCGCCTTTCTCGATGACCGCGTGAAGGAGGTCGTCGACGCGGTGCGCGCCGCCGGCGACTTCGATCGCACGACCTTCATCATCGTTTCCGACCACGGCCAGCGGAGCGTCCAGCAGGTATTGCACCCGAATGTCCTGCTCAAGCAGGCCGGGCTGCAGGAAGGCTCGGCGAGCCAGCCCAGTTTCAGCGTGCCGGATGACGGTTTTGCCTTGGTCTATCAGCGGCACGCCACGAAAGCTTCGATCAAGGCATTGAAGTCGCTGTTCGCCGGCACGCCCGGCCTCCGCTCGATACTGACTCCCGCCGAGGCGGCGAAGGAAGGTTGGCCGACGCCGGCGCAAAGCGATCAAGCCCCCGATCTGCTGCTCTATGCCGCAGACGGCTACGCCTTCAAGGAGGGCGACACGGGAGACTACGTGACACCGACCCATGAAATCGGAGCCCACGGCTATCCCAACTCGGACCCGCTCATGCAGGGCATCTTCATTGCGGCGGGCTTCGGCATTCAGCCGAAGGGTGAAATCCCGGCCTTTCCCAATCTCGACATCGCGCCCACCATCGCGCAGCTGCTGCACATTTCACTCGGCAAGGTCGAAGGCAAACCGCTGACGGAGATTCTGGAATCGCCGGGCCGCGTGAGCGAGTAGGCAGGGGAGCTGAAGGTTGGTGCGTCGCGACGGCCGGCGTTTCAGTCCGGTGTTAGAGTTGCGGGCTCGGTATCCAAGCAGAGCGAGCCACCTGATGAGCAGCCACGCCCCCTATCCGATTGGTACACCCGGACGTTCCTGGGGCGAATCCGAAAGGGCCGAATGGCGGTCGCAGCAAAAGGTCCGGCGCAGCTACGCAGCGGACGTGCTGAGTGTGATCGAGACGCTGCGCGCACGCTTCGACGTGCCGGAGTACGGCCAGCTGGATTACGCGCCTGACAGCTATCCGCTGTTCGCGATCAAGAGCCGCGACTGGCGCGATGAGCTACCCATCGCGTTGGTGACCGGTGGCGTGCATGGCTATGAAACCAGTGGCGTGCACGGCGCACTGCAGTTCGTCGAGAAGCATGCGGCGGGCTATGCGGGAAAGGCCAACCTGATCGTCGCGCCGTGCGTGAGTCCCTGGGCCTACGAGCGGATCCACCGCTGGAACGCGGATGCGCTCGACCCGAACCGCTCGTTCCGCAAGAACAGCCCGGCGCAGGAATCGGCGGCGCTGATGCGCCTGGTCGCGCCATTCCGTGAGCGCGTGCTGGTGCATATCGATCTGCACGAAACCACCGACAGCGACGAGAGCGAATTCCGCCCGGCGCTGGCTGCCCGCGATGGCATCGCTTACGAGCCGGGTGAAATCCCCGACGGCTTCTATCTGGTCGACGACAGCGCGCATCCGCAACCCGAGTTCCAGCAGGCAGTGATCGCGGCGGTGGCGAAAGTCACCCATATCGCGCCGGCCGATGCCAAGGGCGAGATCATCGGTTCGCCGGTGGTGGCGCCGGGCGTCATCGAATACGCGCTCGCAAAGCTCGGCCTCTGTGCCGGCATCACCAGCGCGCCGTACACCACCACCACCGAGGTCTACCCCGACAGCCCGCGCGCCACGCCCGCGCAATGCAACGCCGCGCAGGTGGCGGCAGTGTGCGCGGCGATCGATTTCGCGCTGGCACACCCGGCCAAGACTTTCGTCGAGCGGTAACGAAGCCGGCGCAGTCGGTTTGCATGGGATCGGTTCGCATGCCTCGCCAGGGGCACTATCGCGCGCGCCACGACTGCAGGACACTCGCGCTCGGTAGCTGGGGGCAGGCGGCTTCGATGCGATGGCACGGCAGCGGCGATGGCAGCGCGGGGATGATGGGAGCGCTGTCGTTGGAGGCTTCGGGCCAGTGGGCGCTATCCAGCACGAGGAGTGCGCGGTGTGCCGCGTGCAGGTGGACGACTTTGACAGACAGGTGAACCCATGAACGCACCGGTGGCCGCCATCAAGGCGGGCGTTGTCGAGGGGCGGTATTTCTACGTGTGGATGGCGACCGTCTTCGTGCTGGTCGCATTTGGTGGTTTCGTGCCCACGTACTGGGCGCCGGTGATGACGCACCGGTTCCATGCGCCGCCGGTGGTGCATATCCATGGCGTCCTGATGTTTACCTGGACCTGCTTCTACTTCGTGCAGACGGCACTCGTGGCGACCCGTCGCACGCTGGACCACCGCGCCTGGGGCCTGGCCGGCATCGCCCTGTTCAGCACCATCGCGTGCATGATCCTGGTCGGTGAAATGGCCGTGCTGAAGCGCGACGAGGCGCGCGGCATGGGCGAGGCGGCGCAGCATTTCGCCGCGGTCACGCTGTGCGCGTGGCCCTTGATGGTGGGGATCTTCACGCTGGCCATCGTCAACATCCGCCGCCCCGAGGTGCACAAACGCCTGATGACGCTGTTGATGATCGGCATGATGACGCCGGCGATCGCCCGCGTGTTCCTCACCCTGCTGGCTCCGCCCGGTGCCGCGGCAGGCGGGCCGCCGCCGCCGTTCGTGTCGATACCGCCGTCGCTGGTGGCCGATTTGTTGCTGGTCGTGGCGATCGTGCGCGACTGGCGCATCTTCGGCCGCCCGCACCGCGTCTACGTCATCGGTGGGCTGGTGCTGCTGGCCCAGCAACTGCTGACCGTACCGTTTGCCGCCACGCCGACATGGATGGCCATCGTGCATGCGTTCGAAAGTCTGGCCGGCTGAGGCCGACCGGTTGTCCTGAACATCACGCCGCCACTGCAAAAGCGCCGCTAGTCTGGGGTTTGCTCGATATCCGAACGGGAGTCAGTGATGGAAGAAGCGACGAAGCGATGCCCGGCATGCGCTGAGGTCATTCAGGCAGCCGCGCACAAGTGCCGGTTTTGCGGCACAGACCTCGACAGCTACGTGGCGGCCCACGAAGCGACGATGGAGAAGGAGCTGTTTTCGGGGCATCCGAACGTCATCTTCACCTTCAGCCAGTATGTGCTGGTGGTGTGCACGCTCGGCATTGCGCTGCTGGTCTACTGGGTGCGCAGCCTGAGCATCAGCTTCACCATCACCACCCAGCGCGTACAGATCGAGCGCGGCCTGTTCTCCAAGGCGAAGGACAATCTCGAACTGTTCCGGGTCGACCACTTCGACGTGCTGAAACCGCTCGGCATGCGCTTGCTGGGACAGTGCCAGGTGCATCTGCACTCCTCCGACCAGGACATGTCGTCGGTTTCTCTGTACGGCATCCCCGGACTCGAGGCGATGGCCGAGACGCTGCGCGATTGTTCCCTGCGCGAGCGGGCCCGTCGTCGCGTGTTGCCGGTGGAGCAGATGTAGCGCTGTTCGCGGAACTTGCCGGATTGCGGTTCTTCACCGGTTCGGTGTCCGCAAAACGTCAGGACTTCGCCTGCCGCAGTGCATGCGCGGCGGCGATGCTGCGCACTTCGCGACGACGGAGTTTCCCCATGTTCTTACGTCTGTTGGCCGGCGCGGTGCTGACGCTGTGCCTGATCCTGCCGACCGCCCACGCGGACCAGCCGTCGGCGAAAACTTCGCATGGCATCGATCGCAGCGCATGGAACGCGCCGCAGAAGCCGTTCCGCATCTACGCCAACACCTGGTACGTGGGGCCGTTCGGGCTGTCCTCGATTCTGCTGGACACGGGGCAGGGACTGGCGTTGTTCGACGGCGACCTGCCGGAGTCGGTGCCGGTGATCGAGGCGAACATCCGTGCGCTGGGCTTCCGCGTGCGCGACATCAGATGGATACTCAACTCGCATGCGCATTCCGATCATGCCGGCGGCATCGCCGCGTTGCAGCGCGACAGCGGCGCGCAGGTGCTGACCAGCGCCGCGGGCAAGCGCGAGATGGCGCTGGGTGGCGCCGACCCCGACGACCCGCAGTACGGCGACATCCCCGACTATCCGCCGGTGCGCCACGTGCGCGTGTTGCGCGATGGCGAGGTCGTGCAGCTGGGCAGCGTGGCGATCACCGCGCATTACACGCCGGGCCACACGCCGGGCAGCACTTCATGGGCGTGGACTTCATGCGCCGGCGAGCGCTGCCTGCGCATGGTGTATGCGGACAGCCTCACCGCGATCGGTGCGCCCGGCTTCCGCTTCAGTGACGATCCGCGTCGCGTCGCGGCATTCCGTCAGGCGATCGCCACGGTCGCCGCATTGCCTTGCGACATCCTGCTTACCCCACACCCCGACGCCAGCGACTTCTGGCAGAAGGTGGCGCGGCGCAGGTCGGAGTCGGATGTTGCTCCGTTGATTGATACCAACGCCTGCCGTGCCTATGCCGCCGCTGCCACGAAGAAGCTGGATGCAAGGCTGGCGCAGGAGCAGGCCGCGGCGCGGAGTAATAAGGGCGGCAAGGTCATTGAGTCCCGCCGTGGCCTTCGCAGCAAATTGCGCGTGTAGTAAGGTAGCAAAGGGACCCGCTGCAGGTGAGCAGAAGTAAAGATCCGTGGCTGGGTGAGGGGGCCTGCTGTTGAATCCGACGTGCCCCGGAAGCAAGGCGAACGCGATAATTGGAGATTGACAATGTTTCGAGGAAAACTTGTTTGCTTGGCGCTGCTTGCTCTGACTGCTGCGGGTACTTCTCACGCCCAGCAGCAGCAAAATGAGGATACTCACGAGGCACAGATGCAACAGGCGGCGCAGGCGTACAGCCGGAGCGAAGCTAATGGAAATGCATGGGACCGAGGCTACGACCAGCGCTCGGTCAAGGCGATGGCCGATCTGCCCAAGGTCCGCGCGCATCTGACCGAGGTGTGGCAGCATTTTGGCTTGTCTGCGAAAGATGCCGAGATGGTTGCATCAGCCTATCGGGTCAGCGATGCCGGTCTCGACCGCGCTTCATCACTGACTGGCAAGAGCGAGGATCAGATTGCGTCGATGCTTCAGTCCGCCCTCAGCACGAAGAACTACGTTTTGGCCGACCAGCTGATGATCAACTACGAGAAAAGAAGGATAGTGGCCACGTCGGGGAAGTAGGACTGGCGGTGCGATGAGCTTCAGCGCGAGGATGGCCCCAAAGCACATGAAACACGTCGGGGGTGAAGGTTGAGGTCTCCCCAGTCTGAGTCTCACGCGCTGGATCATCATGCAGCGCGTGCAGATTGGGCGTGAGCTCTTCTCGACGGTGAAAGGGAGCCTGCACCGTTCCGAAGTGATCACTTCGACGTGTTGAGGCATACACGGCATGCGTTGCCGGACCCGTATCCCGCGCTTGAGGGCTTGGCGAACACGCTCCGTGATTGGCTCCACTGTGAACCCACGCGCTGCCGCGTGCCGTCTCAAACAGATGCGGGAACTGGATTCGCCTGGTTTCATGGAGGCCACCTGATGCTTCGAGATGCCACGTCCGCGGACTTCCCCGCCATCCTCGCCCTCAACGAGGCTTTCGTGAGCGTGCTCAGTCCGTTGGATGCGACACGTCTTGCGCGGCTGCATGCGCAGGCGGCGCTGCATCGCGTGATCGAACAGGACGGCCGGATCGAGGCGTTCCTGCTCGCGTTCCGCGAAGGTGCGGATTACGAGAGTCCGAACTATCGGTGGTTTGCGCAACGTCATGCGCGCTTCCTGTATGTGGATCGCATCGTGGTAGCCGGTGACACGCAGGCACGCGGTGCCGGAACGCAGCTCTATCGCGATGCGTATGAGCGGGCAGTGCGTGATGGCGTATCGTTGATTGCCTGCGAGTTCGACGTCGAGCCGCCGAATCCGGCGTCCGCACGATTCCACGCCAGGCTGGGTTTTCACGAAGTCGGCCGCCAGCAACTCGACGGCGGCAGCAAGACGGTATCGCTGCAGGCACTCGATGTGGCTGCGGGCGACACGCCGCTGGGGAAAATCGGCGTCTGCTGACGCAAGCATCTCCGAGGTACGCGTTGCATCGTCCGTCCGGTTGTCCGGCATCGCCTTGTCCGCTGTCCGCGGACAACCAGGCGACATGCCTTGTGCCGCATGCTTCTTCAAAAATTCAATGACTTACTCCTTCCGCATGGATTGGCATGGCGATTGCTCTACAGGCAGCACAGGGCACAAGCCAATCACGGAGACACGTCATGAAATTCGAATCACTGATCCTGGTCACACTGTTCGTTGCCTGCATTGGCATCTGCGCACTGGTCATGGGCGCGATGGTGAAAACCACGCCGGCCTCGATTCAGCTGGCCAGTGCGAACAAGGCGGCTGCCGTCGCTCTGGTCGCGCCGGCAACCTGCACGTTACCCGGCAGTTGCTCGCGCACCAACGATTGATACGGCTGATACGGCGTTATCGCCCCGGCAAAGGCCTATGCTGGCAATGCAATCACGCCAAGAGGCTCCAGCCATGAGCAATGTCTCCGGCAAGACCAGGAATGGGTTTACCTACGAAGGGGACTACCATCCTGCGAGCGCCGGCCGCGTCAACTGGACGGCGACCTTTCGCCATAACGGCGACTACGCCGGCATGCGGCACGGTTGCGTCCACGGAATGCTTGGCGTACCCACGGCGGCCGTCGATGACGCAGTGAAGGATGATATCGAGTCGACGTGGACGGATGCCGCTTGACGGAGTGGACGGCCAAACGTTCAGCGCTCGGCTTCACTCGCCGCCACCGCCAAGCCCGATACCACGCCCAGCGAGGGATCGCCTTCTACCAGCGGGATCTCCGGGAAGCAGGCCTGCACGCGTGCCTTGATCTGCGGTGAGCGCGAGGTGCCGCCGGTGAGGAAGACGCTGGCCGGGAGTTCGTCGAGATCGTTGCGCACGGTCGTGAGCGTGCGTTCCAGCTGGCCGAGAAACGAGGCGATGGCGCTGTGAAAATCCTCGCTGCCGAGTTCGACCGCCAGGCCGTGTTCGATGAAGTCCAGTTCGGCGCAGTGGCGTGGCGAGGTGCTCAGGGTGATCTTGCTGCGCTCGGCCGCCTGGTTGAGACGGGTGGTGGCGCCGGGCTCCTGCAGGGCGCGCAGGCGCGCGCCGTAGGGTTCGTCGATGAGGCGGTAGTTCTGCTGGCGGAACTCGCGCTGCTTGGGCAGGTTGTGCACGCTGGCCGCATCCACGTAGCGGTGTGCTGGCATGCTGATCTGATCCTTGCCCAATTGCGGCATGAAGCTGTGCAGGCTGACGCTCACATCGAGGTCGGTGCCGCCCTTGGGCAGGCCCCAACTGCGCGCAATCCGCGCGGCTTCGCCGCCACCGAGTTGGGCGTGCGTCACGTCGGTGGTGCCGCCGCCGATGTCCACGATCAGTGCGTACTGCCGCTGCTGCAGACTCTGGTGGTAGTGCATCGCGGCGGCGGCCGGTTCTTCCAGAAACGACACGTGGTCGAAGCCGGCCACCGCGGCCGCCTCGCGCAGGATCTCGATCGCCTGCGCCGATCCCTGCGCACCCATCGAACTGCGAAATTCCACCGGTCGCCCGATCACCGCGCCGCGCACCGGCACGCCGAACTGGCGGCTGGCGGTGAGGCGAATGTGCTCGAGGATGTGCGTGGCGATGTGCACGATCACCTTGCGCACCTGCGGATCGAGCCGGTAACCGAACATCGACTTGGGCGACTCGATCAGATTGCCGCCGCCGCTCTCCAGATAGCCTTCCACCGCTTCCTCGCCGAACAGAGCGTGCTGGAAGCTGGCGACCGAGGCGCTGGCGGCACGAGTCTGTTCCTCCATCCACTGCCGGCGTACTACCCGCAGCGCCTCGCGGCGCAGCTCGTCTTCGTTGCGTGATGTCGGTGCCAGTCCGCGCGCGGTGGCGGCCGCTGCTTGCTGACGCTGCTGGGTACGCACCAGCCGCAACTGGGTCTCCAGTTGCGCTTCCAACGTTGGCGTCAGGGCGAAATCATTGGGATCCGGCACCAGCTCGGGGAAATACACCGCGGTGCGGAACTGCACGGCGTCGCCGAAACGCACCAGGCTCAGCTCGCCGTCGACGATGGCCGCGGCAGCGGAGTAGCTGGTGCCGAAATCGATACCGATGTGCATGGATCACGCTGTCGCTGTTTGGCAACCCGGCAGTATGACGGGAACAGGGGTTGGCGTCTGGCAAACGTATCCATCCAGTCAAGGCTGTCCCGGCAGGTGGCGCCACAGGACAGCGCGAGATTGGCCCCAGCCGGCGGGCACGATGAGTAGCCATGGCCCTGGTATGGCGCACTTGCCGAGTGGGGGGCGGCTTTGGAAACAGCTGCCCGCGAAAAGTCATGAAAGCATCTTCGGCAGCTTGGAAAAATCTCGCACAATGCTGGCCTTCCCCTTCATCCCCCGTGACAGGACGTCCATGAATCGTCTCCCCGGCCTCGACCTGCTGCGTGCCATCGCCATCGTCTGGGTGATGCTGTTCCACTCGTTCGTCGTCGGTGGGCTTGGTCCGGACTTCGCGTGGCTGTCGCGCTACGGCTGGGCGGGTGTGGACATCTTCTTCGTGCTCAGCGGTTTCCTGATCGGCACGCAGGTGTTGCGGCCATTGCAGCGTGGCGAGCCATTGGCGTTCGGCGGGTTTTACGCGCGCCGTGCGTGGCGCATCCTGCCGGCGTTTGCGGTGGTGCTGGCGCTGTATGTGTTCTTCCCGATGCTGCGAGAGGTGCCGGGTCTGCAGCCGTGGTGGCAGTTCGCCACGTTCACGCTGAATCTGCTGATCGACTACAACCAGAACCAGGCTTTCTCGCATGCATGGTCGCTGTGTGTGGAGGAGCATTTCTACCTGGTGTTTCCGCTGCTGGCGTGGTGGCTGACGCGGCGGCCCTCGACGCCGAAGTTCATCGGCGTGTGCGCGGCGGTGGTCATGCTCGGCATCGTCTTGCGCACGACGGTATGGCTGCATGATGCAGCGATCGATCCGCCGCGCAACTGGTTTCTTGAGGACATCTACTACCCGACCTGGATGCGCCTGGACGGACTGCTGATGGGCATCATGCTGGCCGTCTTGCGAGTTTACCGACCGCAGGCCTGGGCACGATGGCAGGCACGCTCGAACGTCATTCTGCTCGGCGGTGTCGCGGTGTCATGCCTCGCGCTCTGGCTGTTTCGCGATCGCACCGGCTTGCTCGCGAATGCGCTCGGCTGGCCGCTGCTGTCGTTCGGTTTAGGGCTGCTGGTGTTTGCCGGCGCGGATCGCAACAGTCTGATCGGTCGTTGGCGGGTGCCTGGCGCGGGTTGGCTTGCGGCCATATCGTACAGCCTGTATCTCAGTCACAAGATTGCCTTCCATGTTGTGGCGACAACGCTCGATGCGCAGTTGCATGGACATGGCATGGTCGCTTTCGCGACGTACGCCGTGGCTGCACTGCTGCTGGGCGCGGCGCTGCATTATCTGGTCGAGCGCCCGTTCCTGCGCCTGCGCGAGTACAGGGCGACCAGAAAGCTTTCGGGGGCCGTCGAAAACGGAAAAGCGATGGCGGCCCCCGGCGCGGCTGATGCCTCAGCCTGACCTCTGACGATGGTGTGGATTTCCGTAGGTGGCGAGGCCCCGCGCCTTGCTGGCGTCATGAACGCGAGCCATCGGGCATGACGAGCGGGTATGGGCGAGGCAGTTCGTCTGCGATACCTCGCCCGGCTGTTGCCGGCTCATACCGTGCACGAAATGGACCCCGTGTGTTTGCCGGAGTCCCGGCGGCTGGTGATGCGGGCTTCCCTGTCGCGGGAAAGAAGGCATTTCGCGCGCAGGTTGTCGTACGACTCCAGATGATCGTCCAGCCACAGCTTGAACTTCGCGGTGAACAAGTCGTCTGCCTTGTTTTCCATGGGCTGCGGAAGGCCACTGACGGCGGCGCGCTTCCAGGGTTCATGTTCCAGATCCGCGATGGTCTGACTGCAGGCATCCGCCAGCCGGGTGTCGGGTCGCAGATTCAGGAATTGACAGAGCCGGGCCCATTCGACGTCCGGTTGGCGGATCAAGTCTTCCAGAAATACGAAGCTGTGATTCGCGCGACCGAGGCAGGCTTGATGAATCTGCATGGCGCGGTTCCAGCGACGCGCCCAGTGCACCGAGCCGCCGCCAAAGGCATCGTCGTTTTCAAAGCGCAGATAGGCGTCTGCCAGCGAGGCAAGCACGTGTGCACCCGGGCGTATGACGTGGATGAAACGGGCATCGGGCGCGCAGGCTTCGATCTCCGGCATGTACAGAAGATGGTTCGGTGTCTTTTCCACCCACAGCGAACAATCGGCCTGCAGCGCAAGCGCATCGAGCAGACCGATGAATTTGGCAGCACAGGCGTTCGAGCTGAAAGGTACCCGCCTGATCTGCGCGCGTTCGCCATCGAGCGAGTGCAGCAGCGGGGCAATCGATGGCCTTGCTTCCTTTCGCATCCATCCAAGACGTTGGCGCCATCGGCGGCGGCGCGGCTTGGCTCGATGATCGCCCCAGCGCCATTCCAGATCAGCGTACAGACGTTCAAAGAAGGCCGTCTCGGGCAGGGTGTAAACATCCGGGTGCCTGGCCAGCAAGGCCTGCACGACCGTCGTGCCTGATCGCGGACAACCAACGATAAAAGTCCGTTGCACGGCTTTGGATCTCCATCAACTTGTGCCGGGAGCGACAGGCCCGGCCATTCACATCCGTGTTCAAACGTCTGCGAGTCCGGGTGGTTGACCTGTGAAGGGGCGGAAGACCGCAAGCGCAGCGCCGACGTGCATGTCACTGCCGCAGGCGGCGTGGAGTATCAAATACGTTGCGCCGGGCCGATCCACGGGCAACTGATGTCACTGGGCAAGAGCCTGCGATGTGTCAGCGACGATGCGCTCAATGGCGGGCGGTTGCTTCATCGTGTAGCGCTTCACGCGCAACACGATGGCGCCGGCATGGCGGCGTACGCGCGCACGCAAAAAAGCCGCGTCAGGCTGCGCCGGACGCGGCAAATGTTTGAACCGACCCACTGCCAGTGCATCGGGAGCCAGCAGCGGAGAATTCCGACTGGCCCTAGCCACGTTAGCGATCGTCTGTCTCACGGACTGGGATGGCGCCCGGCCGATGCCGGATTTCGTTCGTCACACGGTCTAGACGGCTGTGGCAGGCACGATGGGGTTCATGTTGGCCAACGCGGCACAACATTCCCATGAGAGCGTGCCATGTTGATCACCATCCTGATTGTCGTCCTTGTCCTGGCCCTCGTCGGCGGTCTGCCGACCTGGCGGCATTCCCGTTCGTGGGGTTACGGTCCGAGCGGTGGCATCGGCCTGATCCTGATCATCCTGCTGGTGCTTTTTCTGCTCGGCCGGTTGTGAGGCCGGCTCTGAGGCGATAGGAACGCACTCACTTGGCTGATGTGGAGCGCGGCTTGCGTGGCCCCGGTGCGGACTGCCGTCCCTGCGTCGCGTCGATCTCGTCGATCCAGCCTGCGCGCGAGCTCGGAAACGCGTCGGCATAGGGCACGTACGGCTTGATGTCGAGGATAGGAGTGCCGTCGAGCAGATCCATGCCGCGCACACGCAGTGCGTGTTCCTCGACGCCAACCAGCTCGACCGCGGACAGGCCGATCGCATTCGGCCGGTGCGGCGAACGGGTCGCCAGCACGCTGCGCTTGCCACCGCCACGTGGTGGCCGCACCTCGGTCTTCCAGCCTTCGCTGCGATGGAACACGAACACCAGCCAGATCCGCTCGAAACCGGCGAGATCGCGAAACGCCGCGGCCGGAAAATCCGCCGTGAATTCGATGATCGCCTCGGCCACGGCGCCGGTCTCGGTGCCTTCGACCACGGTGGGCTGGTGCGGCGCGTCGATGCGTCGCGCATATGGCGAGCGCACGAACGCGATCGGGTGGCAGGAAAACACGCTGGAGGTATCGTTCATGGTGGTCAGCGTAGCGGGATGACGGCATTATCCATCCTCCGCACTCCTTCCCCTGGCTTTATCCACTTTCCCCTGCCGAGGACGCCATGAAATATCTGGTGATGATCTATTGCGACGACACTTTGCTGAACGCGTTGCCGGACGGCGAGTTCGACACGATGATGCACGGCTGTTTCATGCATGCGGACGAATTGCAGGCGCAAGGCCATCTGCACGATTCGCAGCAACTGGAGGCGCCGGCCACGGCGCGTACGCTGCGCGTACGCAACGACCGCGTCAGCGTGGTCGACGGGCCGTTCGCCGAGACCAAGGAATACCTGGGCGGCTTCAATCTGATCGAGGCCGACAGCATGGACGAGGCGGTACGGATCGCCTCGGAGTTCCCGTGGTCGCGCACCGGCGCGATCGAGATCCGCCCGGTGCGCGACATGGACGCGGTGCGCCGCCGGGTGGGCGCGTGATGACTGGTGCTTCCCCCGCGGTGGCGGACGCGCGACCATGCGACTCCTGCCCGTAGTGATCCAGCCATGAATTCATCCGACGACGACTATGATGCCGAGCGCGAATTCGACGATGTCGACGAAGATTCGGTCGACGCGAAGGTCTGGCAGCTGCTGCTGCTGATCAATCCCGGCGACGAGGAAACCGCGCTGCTGCAGTTCAACGACTATCGCGAGGCGGTGGCTGATGTCGATGCCGACGAGGTCGAGCCGATCGAGCTGATCGGCCGGGTGATCGACTGGCGCTCCGGTTTCATCGTCGGCGCGCACGACCTGCGCTCGCTGGTGCAGGCGATCAACGAATTGTCCTCGCGCTGGAATCTGTCGATCGACTGGAACGGCGACCCGGACGACGACGAGTTCTTCGACGATCTGGATGAGGCCGAACTGTTTTCGATCGCCTACGACCGCCTGGCCGAATTCGGCTACACGCTGTGGGCATGGGAGACCGACGGCGACACCTACGCGGGCTGGATGACGCTGACCCGCGACAGCGAGCCGCTGCGCGAACTGGCCACGACGCTGGGCATCAATCTGCGCCTGGGCAGCGAAGTGAGCTGAGTGCCATGCGGCGGGCTACTCCGCCACGGCGGTATCCACCGGCCGTCCGGCCAGCCACAACGCCAGGTTCCTGACATAGCGTTCGATCGAGCGTTGCGCCTCGGGCGAATGCGCCAGGGCATCGCCCGGCGGTTCGGCGACGAAGCTGGGTGCGCCCAGCTGCGGATTCCAGTTGTAGTCGGCGAAGTGGTGGAAGGTCGACTGCGCGATGGCGGGCCCGCCGTCGGCCGAGGGCTCGAACGCCACCACGAGGTTGAATTCTGCGCCGCTGACCGTGCTGCGGCCGGTCGCGATCACCCGCGCACTCGGATCGTCCGCCGGCTTGCCGACGGCGCCTTCATGCGGATGCGCTGGCAGGCAATGCACGGTGCCGTCGGGCGAGTCCGGATCGGTCAGCACCGGATGCAACGGCGCGCTGATCCGGATGTGCTGGAAATCGCCATTGGCACCGGAATGGTAGTTGGGCCACAGGATGTCGCTGGCGAAGGTATCGTCGATGCAGTGACGCGCCGGGTCGGGCTCGGGATGCTTCGAATGGAAGAAGTGCGCGGCACCGACGCCGCCCAGCGTGCACACCGAACAGCCAAGGTCCATGTGGTCGCGCGTCACCAGCAGGCCGCCGCCGCGCTGGCGGAAACGCGAGATGGCGGCGCAGTCTTCCTCGGTGAGTCCGTCGCCGGTATCGACGGCGAACAGCCACATCTCATCGAACGATGACGTGTCCAGTTGCGACAGCACGCTGTCCGGTGCGCCGAGTGGATCGCGGTCGCGCGCCGTCACATCGAACAGCGGCGTGCCGGCTCTATCGCGCAGGCCGGCCAGATAGTCGCGCAACAGGCTGAAGCGGCCGATATGCCAATCGTCGATGACGGTGGGAATCGTCGTCTGCAACAGGATTCTGCTCGGCTGGCTCATCGTCGCGGCACTCGGCAATCAGTAGTAACGCGGGATCGGCCCGAGCTGCGGCGTCATGCGGTCGCGCAGATCAAACATCACCTCATCCACATAGCACCAGCCCCAGCCTTCGAGTGGGTCGTAGCCTTCGATGATCGGATGCCTGGTGCTGTGAAAGTGCTTGGTGGCGTGACGGTTCGGAGAATCGTCGCAGCAGCCGACATGCCCGCAGGTGCGGCAGAGGCGCAGGTGCAGCCAGACATCGCCGGACTGCAGGCATTCTTCACAGCCACGCGCGCTGGGCGTGACATCCTGAATGCCGTCGAGATGGTTGCATTGAATGGCCATCGAGAGACTCCGTGGAGATCCGGAAAGTATGCCGATGCATGACGGCACGAGCAGGCTGGGCGTCTATCATAGGCCGACTTTCGGCATCTGTTCCGATACGGACCACACATGGATGAAAAGGTTGATGACATGCTGCAACTGATCGGTTTCGATGGCGACGACACGCTGTGGCACAGCGAGGGTTACTACCGGCAGGCGAACGAGGAATTCGCCACGATCGTCGGGCGCTACGTGGATCTGGGCGACCAGCAGGTGCACAGCACCATGCTGGCGACCGAGCAGCGCAACCTCAAACTGTTTGGTTACGGCGCGAAGGGCATGGCGTTGTCGATGGTGGAGACCGCGATTGCGGTCAGCGCCGGCCGCATCACGGCGGCCGACATCCATCGACTGATCGAGCTGGGCAAGGATGTACTGCAGCATCCGGTGGAACTGCTGCCCGGCATCCGCGAGGCGGTCGAGGCAGTGGCGCAGCATCACGCGGTGGTGCTGATCACCAAGGGCGACCTGTTCCATCAGGAGAAGAAGGTCGCGCAATCGGGCCTGGCCGAACTGTTCCGACGTATCGAGATCGTCTCGGAGAAGAACGCCGATACCTACCGTCGCGTGCTGGCCGAGTTCAAGTTGCAGCCGGCGCAGTTCGCGATGGTCGGCAATTCGTTGCGCTCGGATATCGAGCCGGTGGTGAAGCTCGGCGGCTGGGGCATCCATCTGCCGTATCACGTGACGTGGGCGCATGAACTGGAGCACGATCTCGGCGACGATCATCCGCACGTGATCACGGTGGAAGCACCTTCGGCGATTCCCGCGGCGGTGGCGCAGTTGCGCGAACGGGCAGCTTGAGTCGCGCGGTGCGCGAGCAGGTTTGCCGTCTTTGGGTTTGACTGGATTCGGAGCGTTACGCCATGCATGCCTTGTTGTTTGAGAAGTTCGGCGGCCCCGAGGTGTTGCATTGGGGCGAGCAGGCCGATCCGATCCCCGCGCCGGGTCAGGCGCTGGTGCGCATGCGCAGCGTCGGGCTGAACTTCGCAGACGTCTATCGGCGCAACGGCAATTATCACTTGAGCGGCACGGCGCCGTGGATCCTCGGTTACGAGGGCGCCGGCGTGATCGAGCAGTCGGCTGCGGGCGATTCGTTGTTTCCGGTCGGCACCCGCGTCGGCTTTGCCGACATGCCGCATGCGAATGCCGAGCTGGTCGCGGTGGATCTCGACAAACTTATTCCGTTGCCGGAGGACATCACGTTCGATACCGCCGCGGCGATCTTGCTGCAGGGTCTGACTGCGCAATATCTGGTGACCGACAGCTATCGGGTGCACCACGGCGATGTGGCGGTGGTGCACGCGGCGGCCGGCGGTGTGGGTCAGCTGCTGGTGCAGATGCTGAAGGCGCTGGGCGCGAGCGTGCTGGGCGTGGCGTCCAGCACCACCAAGCGCGCCGCGGTGCTGGCGGCTGGTGCGGATGCCGCGTGCGGCTACGACGATCTGCTGGCACAGACGCAGCAACTGAGCGCGGGTCGTGGCGCTGACGTGGTCTACGACTCGGTCGGGCGCACGCTGGGCGACAGTCTCGCCGCGGCACGCATCGGCGGCACCGTGGTGTTCTACGGGATGGCGGCGGGCGATCCCGATCCGGTCGATCCGCGCTTGCTGATGGATCGCTCGCTGACCCTGACCGGCGGCGATCTGTGGAACGTGCTGATCAGTGCATCGATTCGGCGCGAGCGGGCAGCGGCGTTGTTCGCGCAGATCCGCAGCGGTCAGTTGCAGCCGAACATCGCGGCGCGCTTTCCGCTCAGCGACGGCGCCAAGGCGCATGCGTATCTGGAAAGCCGCGAGGCGATCGGCAAGGTGCTGCTGACGTTGTGAAGTGCTGCGATTCGCCGGGTTATGGCGCAGGATCCGCCGGCTTGTCGTCATCAAAGCCGGTGTAGCCGTCCGGGAAGATCGGCGTACCGTCCTCTTCCAGTTCCAGCATGTCCGCCAGCGCCTTGGCGGCGGCGGTCTCGGCGATGGTTTTGTCGCGGAAGCTGCGGTTTTCGCAGATCGCGAAGTACATCGGGAAACCGCTCTTGCGCGGGGTCACCGCGAGGTAGGCGGTGTAGCGCGAACCTTCGAGGGTGGCGCCAGAGCGGGCAAGGTAGTTGTCGAACTCGCGCTCGGCCATCGGTGGTCATCCGCTAGAGGGAAAGCACAGTGTATCGCCTGGCAGGCGTGGCGCCGCATCAGCCGGACAGACTCTCGTCCTCATCCAGCGGCAGCACGTCGTGAAAGACGCTGTAGTCGATGACGTTCACGCCGCTATCGTCGAGGTGGACGAGATCGAGGTAGCGATGGTTCCAGCGCAGCTCCTTGTGGCCCCATTGCTGGCGCGCCAGCATGGATTGCGAGGTGGTCTCGTCGACGCCTTCGATGCTCAGCAGGAAGGCCGATTGTGTACTTTCCAGGGATTCGGGAGTTTCGCCGTAGAGCGGACTGCTCTGGTCGATCACATGCATCAGGCTCCAGCTCAGCACGAAGATCGGATGGCGATCGCGAACCAGCTTAAGATCGTGGATCTTGCGCAGCCTGAAACCCTCCGGCGAAGCTTCCAGGCGCAGCAGATGCAATTGGGCCGAGGCCTCGGCAATCACGTTCTGGCGGGTGTTGGCGGCACGGATCATCAGGGTTTGCCGGCCGTCGATGACTCGCACGACCGGGTGGTTGGCGAAGATGATCTTCGCGCGCGGGCGCGAGAAGCGCGAAAAGATCAGGCCGGTCATCACCGCAATGCACGCCATGCCGGTGAAGATTTCCACCGTGGCCACGACATGCGCATAGACGGTCTGCGGATGCATGTCGCCGTAGCCGACCGTGGCCAGCGTCTCCACGCTGAAGAAGAACGCTCCGGCAAAGCCGCGCGGATACTGGTTCGCAATGGGTTGTGTGCCGAGCTGGTAGATCCCGGCAAAGATCATGTTGAGCAGCAGGAAGGCTGCCGCAGCGAGGCCGAAGAACACCGGCCAGCGCATGATCAGCGCGCGATGATAGATATCGTCCCAGATGCGCCGCGACAAGCCCTGGCTGACGAAGGTCCGGCCACCGATGTTGAGGATATGGGGCTTGTTGAGGAAGTTCGACATCGGCTGGGCGCTCATCGCCGGCGTGATACGCAAGGATGGATGCCGTCCACGCGGAAGACGGCGGTACGTGTCGATTGTAACGCGCCGTATCGACGCCCCGCGTCGCCGGTCTGTGGCAAGCTGCGTCATCCCTGCTTCGGTGATGCACCCATGCTCACGCCCTTCGACATCTCCTGCCCGTATTGCGGCGAACCGATCGAGATCCTGGTCGATGCCTCGGCCGGCGACCAGCACTACATCGAAGACTGCCAGGTCTGTTGCCGACCGATCACGTTGAGTATCCGGATCGATCCAGACGGTGCGCCGCAGGTGAGCGCGACCTCCGAAAACGACGCCTGATGGAAGCGCCGGTACGCACACATCGACCTTGCCCGGCGCAGTTGCGATGACTCGCGTTGACGTGCCCGTGCCGCGGATCGTGCTGGATACCAATGTGTGTCTGGACCTATTCGTGTTCGGCGATTCGCTGTGCTCGCATGTGCTGGCGGCCATGCAGAGCGGGGCAGTGCAGGCGGTGACGCGCGACGACTGCCGCGAGGAATGGCAGCGGGTGCTGCACTACCCGCAACTGCCGATCGAGGATCGGCAGCGTACGGGGTTCCGCAATGCTTTCGACGCGTTGATCCAGCTGCTGCCGCCTGAACTATCGACCGTGGGCGAGGACGATCTTCCGTTGCCGCGCTGTGCCGATCCGGATGACCAGAAATTTCTGGAGCTGGCGCTGGCGTCGGGAGCCCGCTGGTTGCTCAGCAAGGACAAGGAACTGCTGAAGCTGGATCGCCGCACGCGCAGTGCCGGACTGTTCGTGATCCGCTTGCCGCAGCTGTGGTCGATCGCCGAAGCGCGATCGACCGGAGCACAGGGGTCCGGATGATCTGCTGCCTCAGTCTCGCCGAAGCTCGCTCGCTTCGGTGATCGCGATGCCCTGCGCCAGCAGCGTGGCGCGAGTCGCCGCGTCCGTATCCGGTGTCACCGGGCGGCTGAGATCCCACAGCAGGTGGGCACGAAAGCCCAGTTCGACGGCATCCTGCGCGGTCCACAGCACGCAGACGTCGCGCGCCAGTCCGCACACGAAGATTTCCTCCACGCCGCGTTCGTGCAGCCAGCCGGCCAGCCCGGTGCTGGGGCGCGTGCCCGCCGGACCGTGGTTCTCGCGGAAACCGCTGTAGGAATCCACGCCCGGATCGCCGCCCTTGCGGATCAACGCATCCAGCGCCGACCAGTCGATGGTCGGATCCAGCGCGGCGCCGGCTGTGCCCTGCACGCAATGATCCGGCCACAGCGTTTGCCGCTGGCCGTACAGGTCGATCTGTTCGAATGGGGCACGGCCCGGATGCGAGCTGGCGAACGAGATGTGTCCGTGCGGGTGCCAGTCCTGGGTCGCCACCACGTGGCGGAACATGCGCGAGCGCAGCAGTTGGTCGATACCCGGTACGACGGTGTCGCCCTCGTGGCAGGCCAGTGCGCCGCCGGGCATGAAGTCAGGCTGCACGTCGACGATGATCAGTGCGGCGTGGGGCGAAAGGATGTGGCTCATGCGGAGTTCGCGGATGGGCAGACGCACGAGTCTAGCGCGGTGGCGGCATGGGCCGGATGGGCGAGCATGCATAATGCGCGGGACAATCACCGACGGACATCGCGGCAGCATGCATTACAACCAGAACTGGATGGGCTACGGCATCATCGGTGGCATCGAAGCCGGCATGATTTCCGTCTTGGCGGGCCTGCTGCTGTTCGGCCTGTTCCACTGGCTGGGACGGCGCAACGACTCGGGCTACGGCCCGCAGATCGGCTGGTCGTTCCTGCTGGCGACGGTGCTGACGGCCAGCGGCGATCTGTGGGATCTGTTCTATTTCAACTACGCGCGATTGCAGTCGCTGCAGCTGCTCAAGGCCAAGCTGGCGCAGGTGCATGACCCGGACGGCATCGGTACGCGGGTGTTGTGTGAATTGCTGGGTGTGGCGCTCGGCATCTACATCGGCTGGGTATGGTGCAGTCGTCGGCAACGGGATTCCGACGACCAGCGCAAGTCGGTCTAAGCGATTATTCCGCGATCTGCATCCCGCCGCTGCAGCGCTGTCTGCCGGCGCCTGCGGAATAAACACCACCAGTACGGAAAAGATCCTTGCCGTGCTGCGGGCTGTCAGCAGCGCAGCATCGCTACAGCAGCGGATCGAACAGCCGCGCCACGTGCATCGCCACCCGCCGCAGGTACGGCGCATCGCGGTATTCGCGCTCGCCCACGGCGATGGCATGGCGGAAATCCTCGGTCAGCATCGCGGCCACATCGGCGGCGAAGGCAGGGTCGACTGCCAGTGCAGCGACCTCGAAGTTGAGCCGGAACGAGCGGCTGTCCAGGTTCATGCTGCCGATTGCGGCGGTGTCGCGATCGATCAGCAGCGCTTTCTGGTGCAGGAAGCCAGGCTGGTAGCGGAACACGCGGATGCCGGCGCGCACCGCGTTATGGGCATGCAGGGTGGAGGCGAGAAATACGGTGTGGTGATCCGGTCGGGAAGGAATCAGCACGCGCACGTCAACGCCTCGCAGCACCGCAAGCTGCAGCGCCGCCCGTACGGCATGGTCGGGTACGTAGTACGGCGTGCTCAGCCACACGCGTTGTTGCGCCGCGTTGATCGCGGCGGCGAAGAACAGCGAACCGGTTTCCTGCGGGTCGGCCGGACCACTGGCGACAACCAGCGCACTGGCATCGCCATCACCGGGCGGCGTCGGCAGCAGCGGCGGTGACGCGCCGGTGATCCATTGCCAGTCGTCGGCAAAAAGCTGCTGCAGGTCGGCCACGGCCGGTCCGTGCAACTCCAGCTGGGTATCGCGCCACGGCGCCAGTGGCGGTTTCAGGCCAAGGTATTCGTCGCCTACATTGAGGCCGCCGACGAATGCGCGCACACCGTCCACCACCACGATCTTGCGGTGGTTGCGGAAGTTCAGCTGGAAGCGGTTGCGCCAGCGATGGGTGGCGAAGCGGTGGATCGCCACGCCGCCGGCGCGCAAGGTGTCCACATAGTGCTGCGGCAATGCATGGCTGCCGATGCCGTCGAACAGCACGCAGACGCGCACGCCGGCGGCTGCGCGTTCCAGCAAGATCTGCTGCAGGCGCCGGCCGAGCGCGTCGTCGTGGATGATGAAGAACTGCACCAGCAGGCACTGCTCGGCTGCGGCCATCGCCGCCAGCATGACCTCGAACGCGGCGTCGCCATCGATTAGCAGGCGCAGTCGATGGCCGTTGCGGAATGGCCGCCTCTGCAGTGCGCTGATCGCGGCGAAGCGGGCGCAGCCGGGATCGATGGCGTGCGTGTCCGTCACCGGCGGTACCGATCGCGGTGACCGCGGACGATGTCCCACGCGATAGCCGAGGAAGCGGCTGGAGCCCAGATACAGATAAGGCAGCAAGGTCACGTACGGCAGCAGCAGCAAACCGAGCGCCCAGCCGATGGCGCCCTGCGGCGTGCGCGTATGCATCACTGCGTGCATCGCCGCGAACATGCCGAGCAGATGCAGCAGGGCGATACCGAGGGTGAGAGCGCTGGCGGTCATCGCGGGCGCCGGCGGCGGCTAGGCACCCAGCAGCCGATCGGCCAGATGGCGCGCTTGCTGGCGGATCTCCGGCATCGCGGTGGATTCCCACAATGTGCCGCGGAGCAGACTGCCGATGGCGAACAGGTGCGGCCAATCCTGGCCGTCATGCTGCAGCCGGCCATCCGTGCCGGCCTTCACGCCGAGCCCGAGCGGGTCGGCCTCGATGTGCGCATTGGTCAGCAGCTGGCTGATCAATGTATGGCTGGTGCGGCGCACGTCGGTGTTGAGGCCGACGGTCTGGATCACCAGGTCGGCGCTCAGGGTGTGCGTCTCGCCAGCGTGGCTCAGGCTCAGTTGCAGGCCATCGCCAACGACATCCACCGACTGCACGCGTCCGCGCTGGCGCTGCAGGCGGCCGCTCCGCTCCAGCGCGGCGATCGCCGCATGTATCTGTGGTGGCATGCGGTGACGGACGCGTTCCCATGCCCAGCGTGCGTGGCGCATGAAGCGTGCGCGTTGCTCCAGCGGCAGCTCGGCCCACAGGCCGGGCACGTGCGGGCGCAGGCTGTCGACGACGGTGCGCCACTCATTGCCTTCCTGCACGATCGCCTCACGCAGCAGGTGCATCCAGCGGTGGATCTCCGGCGCATCGCGCATCGCCTCGATCAGTTCGGCGCTGTCGTCCGCGGGTGCTGCGGCCGCGTGCAGATGCGCCTCGGGCAGCAGGCCGTGGCGGGAGACCGCGATGAATTCGGCTTGCGGCCATTGCGCGGAGAGTTCGAGCAGAACATCGACCGCGGTCAGCCCCAGTCCGATCAGCACGACCTTGCGCGGTGGCGGCTGCAACTGACCCACCGCGGCCAGCAATTGCCATGGATCCACCACGTAACGGCCGCTGGCCAGTGCGTCGGCGCTGACACCGGGCAGCGGCTGCGGCGGCAACGCGCCGAGTGCCAGCACGGCGGCGTCCACCTGATGGCTTTCCTCGCCGTGGATCACGGTGACACCGTCGTGCTCGGGTACCAGTGCATCGACGGCGAACGGGATGATGTTCACGTCATGGCCGTGCGCCTTGCCATGCTGCAGCGCGCGCGCCACTTCCGTTTCCAGATAGTCGCCGTAGCGACGACGCGGCAGGAAGTCGGTGCCGGCGATCGCCGGGTCGTCGCGCTGCACGAAATCCAGGAAGCCACGCGGCCGGCCGGCGAACATGCTCATCGAGGCCGCCCGTACGTTCAGCAGATGGCGCTCCGATGTGGTGCCATAGGCCACCCCGCGCGCGGGCGTGCCGCCGCCGGTATACCAGTCCAGATGCAATGACTGCGGCGGCTGGCGCTCCAGCAATTCGCTGAGCAGCGTGGCGGCCGCGGCACCGCCGCCGATGATGGCGACCCGTCGAAACATGAAATTCCTTGTATGTGGTCTGGTGCGGATCAGCGATACAGGCGACCGGCGATCGCGCTGCGCCGGGGCTGAGCGATCCATCGTCCGGTCGGCTCCGCCTGCTCGTACGCGAAGTACTGTGCCAGATCGCCACCATAGACGTGAAGTGTGAGCGCCGTATCGTGCCGGGACAGGTTGCGGCAACGATGCGCATGGTGCTGATCGCCTTCGAACCAGGTGCCATCGCCGGGGCCGAGCCAGTCGCGGTCGAGCATGCGCAAATCGCCCGAGACAGGGTCGCGGGCGTACGACTGCACCTCCAGTGCGCCATGCAAGGTCAATTCGAGGCCCCATAGACCGGCGTGATCGTGCACCGGGGTGAGATGGTTCGGCGGCCACGCCATCACCAGCACGCTGAGTGCCGGCTTGCTGCGCTCGGCCAGCAGCCAGCGTTCGAAGCCGTTCTGGCGCGCGCGCAACGGCGCCAGTCGGGCGGCCAGGGTTGAGGCGTCCTGATGCACCACTCGACCCAGTTCACGTGCCATCGAGGCGAGATCGGGCTGCTCGGTGGTGCCGTGTTCAAGCGCGATCGCGCGCAGGGTTTTCAAGGTGTTCGAGTGCTTGCCCATGCGTGAAACCTGGCAGGGTGGATGGGCACCAGTGGAGCATGCATATCGTTAAAGACGCGTAAGCCGGCGGCGGATTTTCACCACGCTGGTGCGGCCAAATGCAGCCACCCGTCGATGGCGCGTGGCCTCCGGGATGATGGTTACTGTGGAACGCCGGGTCGGAGTGTGACCGGGCGTTCGAGGGCGCCGCTAATCGCGCAGTTCGAAGTTCACCGGCACCCGCGCCCACGCACGCACCGCTTGCCCGTTCACCATCGCGGGCTGGAAACGCCAGCCGGCGAGCACCTGGTCGCGTGCGCTGTGGTCGAGCAGGGCATAGCCGCTGCCTTGTTCCACCGTCACCTGTAATGGCTTGCCGGTTTCATCCACCAGCACCCGCAGCAACACGGTGCCGTGCATGCGCTGATGCCGGGCCTGCGCCGGAAAACGCAACGGGGCCACGCGATAGGCCAGGCTGGCCTCGATCGCGGGCGTCGCCACCGCGGCACCGGGAGCGGCATCGCTGGGCAGCAGCGTCGGAGGGCCGATCGGCGGCGCGGCGATGTTTCCCTCTATGCTCGGCACGACGACCGGCGGGCTGAGCGGTGTCGGCCGCAGGTGCGCCTGCGGCAGTGTCGGTGGATGCTGCAGCGGTTTCAGCTCGATCGGCGGCGGTGGTGGAGTCACGGCCGGCGGATCGATGATCCGGATCGATGAAGGCAAAGCCAGCGGATTGACCACGTTGAACACGGCCGGGGTGAGCGGTCGCGTGGCGATCAGGAGGACGGCAAGGTTGAGTGCTATCGCGGCGCTGAGGGCGGCGATACGTGCACTGTCGGGGTGTGCGCGATGAGCAACGGCCAGGCTTGCGGACGACATGGCGACCTCCTGACATCGGTGGGGATGTTGCGGCGGTCACGCTGCGTGAGCAGGGGGATCGTGCTGCCGCGATTGCAGCGTATGCCTGTCTGGCGATCTTGCGCAAGTAGACGGCTGGATGGCCATGTTTGACCGGCGGCTGACAGTGGGTCGGGCAGGTTGGAAGGGGCGGCGATGAGCCTGGTCAAATGGGCGGCTGTGGCGGCGCAGTAGGCAAGCGTCTGCCTGCCCGCTAAGGTAGCCGAGGCGCTGCCAGGCGCCTGCGTGTTGCCAGGAGTCCACCATGTCCGTTACATCCGGCGCGCTGATCCCGCGCTACAGCTTCGGCGACGAACTGGCCAGCAGTGTCATCCACGGCGTCGGCATCGTGCTCAGCATTGCCGGGTTGGCCATGCTGGTGGCGTTTGCGGCGCTGCATGGCAATGCGCTCACCGTGGTTGCCTGCGCGGTGTTCGGCAGTTCGCTGGTGCTGCTGTACACCGCCTCGACGCTGTACCACTCGATTTCCGTCGCCGCCGCCAAGCCGGCCTTGCGCGCACTCGATCACATTGCGATCTATGTGCTGATCGCTGGCACCTATACCCCGTTCACCCTGATCGCGCTGCCCGGCGCCTGGGGCTGGAGCCTGTTCGTGTCGGTGTGGGCGTTGGCGCTGGTCGGCAGCGCGTTGGAGCTGGGTCTGCTCAAGCGTTACCACAAGCTGGCCGTGCTGCTGTACGTGGGCATGGGCTGGATTGGCATGATCGCGTTCAAGCCGCTCAGCGAACATCTGCAGACCGGCGGCATGCTGTTGCTGATCGGCGGCGGCGTGGCCTATACGCTGGGCGTGCCGTTCTATCTGTGGCGACGGCTGCCGTATCACCACGCGCTGTGGCACGTGTTCGTGCTGGCCGGGAGCGTGCTGCATTTCCTCGCCGTGCTGCTGTACGTGATTCCCGACGCGCGGGCATGAGCACGCCGGCCGCACTCGATGCCATGCGTGGCGAGCTCGAGGACGCGGCCGCGCATCTGGGCAAGCTGCACGACCTGCGTTTCAAGCCGATGTTCGGCGGCCTGATGGCGTGGCTCGACGAAAAGCCGTGTGCATGGCTGACGTCCGCTGGACTGGCGTTGAAACTCGCTCCCTCCGATCAGCTGGCGCTGTTGCAGATCGCGGGCACGTCGCGGCTGATTGCCAAGTCGGGTGCGGCGCCGAGCCGGCACTACATCGTGCTGCCCGCTTCAATCAGTCGCGATACCGTGCAACTCGCCGGCTGGCTGGCGAAGCATGCCGAGGGTGCGGTGAGTCGACGTCCCCTCGCGGCGCCGCCACGACGTCGCCGCTGACGCCACGCGCGGCGACGGCCACCAGGCCCTCGCCGCATGGGCAATCAAGGCTTCTGGCGAGCTGGCACGAATTGCGTGCGCACCGCTTCAGCGAGCTGTTCCGGTGGCAGCAGTCCCTGGCCGATCACGAAATCGTTGAACGCCATCCGGTCGAACTTCGGTCCCAGTGCCAGCTCGGTGTCCAGCCGCAATTGCTGCAGGCGCATGTAGCCGTAGAAATACGCAGTAGCCTGGCCCGGGGAATCGAACGTGTAACGGTCGATCTCCTGCCGCGCCAGCGCCTCGGACAGGCCGACGTCGTGGACGAGGATGTCGTGCGCGCGTTCCGGCGTGATCAGGCCCAGGTTGAGCATCGGGTCGAGCCAGGCGCGCGCCGCGCGCATCAGCCGGTACTGCAGGGCCACGAACTGGCCGGCCGGCGGTTCGTACGGCAGCGTCTCGGCCTCGGCGTACAGAGCCCAGCCCTCCACGTTGACGCTGTTGAAAGCGAACAGGCTGCGCGCCAGCGACACGCCGCGCTCGACCATCGCGGCGAACTGCAGCTCATGGCCCGGGCGCCCCTCGTGTGCGGTGAGCGTCCACGCTGCTGCCTTGAAGGTGAAGTCGTCGTAGGCCTGGCTCTTCTCGCCATCCTTGCCCGGGTTGCCCATGGTCAGCACGAACGTGCCCTGCTCGCCATGGTTGTTGACGAACGGCGGCGGGTCCATGTGCGGCGCAGGGATCTGTGCCGCCTCCGCCTCCGACGCCAGGCGCATCTGCATCTTGCGCTGCGGCAGGGTGACAATGCGTTCGCGGCGGATGATCTGCTCGATCCGGCCAAGCACCTCGTGGTACCACGGCACCACCTGATCCTTGCCGAGCTGCTGCTTCTTCAGCGCCTTCATCACGTCGCGGTAGTCGGTGGCATCGATGCCCTGGGCCTTCGCCACTGTCGGTGCCAGCACCTGCAGCATGCCGCGCAGTTCGACGTATTCCAGCTGCGCCTGCTTCATCAGCTCCTGCGGCGGAATGTCGATGCCGACCTGGCGGAGGTTGTACGCGTACAGCGGTTCGGGCAGACGGAAATCGGTGCGCGCGCGCGGCAGCACGGTGCTGCGTACCCAGCCGTCGTATGCCTTCAATTGCGCGTCGAGCGCATCGAGTGCAGCCTTGCCATCGGCGTTGTCCAGCTTGTACTTGGCGAACAGCTGGCGGATGCCGTCGGCGTAACGCCGGGTGTCCGCCAGCTTCTGCTCCACTTCGCCCTTGTAGGGACCGAGAAGTGCCTTGTCCCCGAGTTTGGCGGTGGTCTGTGCTTTCGCCAGTTCGGTGATCGGCGTGCAGCCAGGGGCCTTGCCGACATAGCACTGCAACCGCTTCAGCGCGGATGGACGGCGCGTGGCGGCCACATCGTCCTTCAGCAATCCGAACTCGCCGTTGAAGATCAGCTGGCCGACGTCGTTGTACGGCAGCATGTATTTGTCGTTGAGGTCGATGCCCTCGATCTGTTCGTCGGCTGCCTTGATCAGGATCTGTAGATCCTGCCGCACGTTGACGTCCTTCTCCGTGGCCAACAGCGCCTGCAGCTTCGTCTTCGCGGCGACCAGCGCGGCGCGTGAACGTTCGTCGGCGCCGGGCCTGAGATCGGCGACCTTGTCGTCGTAACCGGCCACGCCGAGCTGCGAGGCCGATTCCGGACTGAAGCGGACGATCTCGTCGAGCAGGATCTGTGAATCGGCATTGCTGCGTGCGATCCAGGCCGGTGGCGTGGTCTGCGCATGCAGCGGAACGGTCGTGATCAGTGTGGCAGCAAGGGCAAAGGCAACGCGTCTGTACATACGGTTTCTCCCGGGGACGACCCAGACTAGGTGCGCCTGCCTCCGGCTGCCATGTGCCAAAGGTCGACCCTAGCCGAACAGCATTGCCACAGCGAACAAGCCGACCATCACGAACGACAGCACCAGTTTGATCAGCGTGCCCAACAGCAGGCCCAGCCAGGTGCCGACGCCGACATGTGCCGAGCGCAGCACGCTGGTGCCGGAGGCAAGCTCACCGCCAAGCGCGCCGAGGAACGGCCCGAACAGCAGGCCGCGGATGCCGAAAAACATCCCGACCAAGGTGCCCAGGCTGGCGCCCCACAGGGCCAGCCTGCTGGCACCGACACGTTTGGCGCCGAGCGTGCTGGCGACGAAATCCACGATCACGCCCACGGCACCCAGGGTGCCGATGATCAGCAGCCACCACAGGCCGAGATGGCGGTAATCGTCCACTGCGGCGACAAGCCATATGCCGCCGAAGATCATCGGGATGCCGGGTAGCGACGGCAGCACGGCGCCGGCCAGGCCGCCAACGATCAGCAGCGCAGCGAGCACGTACAACGCGATGTCCATCAAGGGAATTCCTGTTGCCGGGACAAGGCCGCCATGGTTGGCAGCATTTCAGGAGTTCGTGGATTGCGCCAGTCCATGCTTGCCGGCGCGATGCTGCTCACTTCTCGACGAACGCCCGTTCGATGACGTAGTCACCCGGCTCGCGCGTGCGCGGCGAGGCCTGGAAGCCGCGGCCGTCAAGCAGGGCGCACAGGTCGTCCAGCATCACCGGACTGCCGCACAGCATCACGCGGTCGGTGGCGGGATTCAGTGGCGGCAGGCCGATCGCCTCGCTCATCACGCCATCGACGATCGCATCGGTGATGCGGCCGCGATGCTTGAACGGCTCGCGCGTCACCGTGGGGTAATAGATCAGTTTCTCGCGTACCAGTTCACCGAGGTATTCGTGCTGCGGCAACTCGTGTTCGAGGTAGTCGGCATAGGCGAGATCATTGATATGGCGCACGCCATGGGCCAGCACGATCCTGTCGAAGCGTTCGTAGGTGTCCGGGTCGCGGATGATGCTCATGAACGGTGCCAGCCCGGTGCCGGTGCCGAGCAGATACAGGTGTTTGCCGGGCTTGAGGTCGTTCAACACCAGCGTGCCGGTGGGCTTGCGCGTGACGATCAGCGGATCGCCGGGCTTGAGATGCTGCAGGCGCGAAGTGAGCGGACCGTTGGCGACCTTGATCGAGAAGAACTCCAGATGCTCCTCCCAGTTCGCGCTGGCGATCGAATAGGCGCGCATCAGCGGACGGCCGTCGGTTTCCAGCCCGATCATCACGAACTGGCCGCTATCGAAGCGAAAGCCCGGATCGCGCGTGGTGCGGAAGCTGAAGAGCGTGTCGTTCCAGTGCTGCACGTCGATCACGTGCTCGGTTGCCATTGCCACCATGGTGGTTGTCGTCTCAAAGTCGTGCCGGATCGGCAAAAGTATCGCGCGGCGGGCCATCCGGCTGGGTCGAAGGCAGGACTCGCGGGGAGGGTGGCATTGCCACGGTGCCTTGCGAGTGCCGGTACGGGCGCGGCGACATGTGCGCCTGAGGATACGCGAGCGGGCGTGGGCGCGCTTGCGCCAGCGTCGCGCGTGGAGAGGAGCGACGAGCCGTCAAGCCTTACAATGGCAGCATGTCCAGCCAGCTTTCCCCGCGTGCCTTTGCCCTGCCTGTCGACGACTGGCGTATCAGCGTCGCCCCGATGATGGACTGGACCGACCGGCACTGCCGCTACTTTCATCGGCTGCTGTCGCCACGGGCGCGGCTGTATACCGAGATGGTGACCAGTGCGGCGCTGGTGCGCGGCAAGCAGCTGCGTCTGCTTGAGCACAGTCAACAGGAGCACCCGCTGGCCCTGCAGCTCGGCGGCAGCGATCCGCATGAGCTGGCGCAGGCGGCGCGTTTCGGTGCCGAGGCGGGTTATGACGAGATCAACCTCAACGTGGGTTGCCCGTCGGACCGAGTGCAGTCGGGTCGTTTCGGTGCCTGCCTGATGCTCGAGCCGGCGCTGGTCGGCGACTGCGTGAAAGCGATGCGTGACGCGGTCAGCGTTCCCGTCACGGTGAAATGCCGCATCGGCGTGGACGATCAGGACGACTACGCCGGGCTGCAGCAATTTGCCGAGATCATGCTGGACGCTGGCGTCGAGGTGCTGGCGGTGCATGCACGCAAGGCGTGGCTCAAGGGACTGTCACCGAAGGAGAACCGCGAGATCCCGCCGCTGGATTACGAGCGGGTATATCGGCTCAAGCGCGAATTCCCGCAACTGGTGGTGGTGATCAACGGTGGCATCACCACGGTCGAGCAGGTGCAGGCGCACTTGACCCGGCTGGACGGCGTAATGCTGGGCCGCGCCGCGTATCACGACCCGTACCTGCTGGCGCAGATCGAGGCGGTGCTGTACGGCGAGCCGCTGCCGCAGCGCGACGACGTGCTGCGGCACATTCGCCCCTATGTCGAGGCCGAGCTGGCACGCGGTACCGCGCTCAAGCACATCAGCCGGCATCTGCTGGGCTTGTACCAGGGCGAACCCGGCGCGCGCGCGTTCCGCCGCACGATCAGTGAAGGGGCGCATCTGCCGGGGGCAGGCTGGGACTTGCTGGAACAGGCACTGGCGCCATGCTCGGTGGCGGCGTGACAGCAGACGGTCATCCGGTCAGTATTCAGGCCAGATTGCCTACGCTGGGCGTGCCGGTCAGTGCCGGGCGGAATCTTCACGCATGACAACGCACAAAAACTTCATCCCTGTTCTGTTGGTATCTCTGCTGCTGGGCGTGGTGGTGACGGTTTCGGCGCAGTCGCTGGCTGCGCCGGGGGTGACGCTGGACCAGGCGGTGGTCAAGATACAGCAGGAGACCGGCGGCAGGGTGCTGTCGGCCAAGCAGCGTGGAATCGGGCGCCGGCAGGAATACCGCATCAAGGTACTCACGCCGGATGGTCATGTGCGGGAGATGGTGGTTTCCTCCGAGGCGAGCAAGAATCCGGTTTCGACACCGTCAACCAAGAATCCGCCCGGCAAGAATCCGGGCAGCAAGGAGAAACACTGATGCGCATCCTGTTGGTGGAGGACGAGGCGCCGTTGCGCGAGACGCTGGCGGCACGCCTGAAGCGGGACGGTTTTGCGGTGGACGCAGCGCAGGATGGCGAGGAGGGCATCTACCTCGGCCGCGAGGTGCCGTTCGATCTGGCGATCATCGACCTGGGCCTGCCGAAGATGTCCGGGATGGATCTGGTCAAGGCGTTGCGCGAGGCCGGCCAGCGTTATCCGATCCTGATCCTGACCGCACGCGGCAGCTGGCAGGACAAGGTCGAGGGGCTGAAGTACGGCGCCGACGATTACCTGGTAAAACCATTTCACGTCGAGGAACTGCTGGCGCGCATCAACGCGCTGGTACGACGCGCCAGCGGCTGGTCAAAGCCGATCCTGGCCTGCGGCATGATCAAGCTGGACACCACAGCGCAGACGGTGACCGTGGAAGGCAAACTGGTCGATCTGACCAGCTACGAATACAAGGTGCTGGAATACCTGATGCTGCACGCCGGCGAGCTGGTCTCCAAGGCCGATCTCACCGAGCACATTTACCAGCAGGATTTCGACCGCGATTCCAACGTGCTCGAAGTGTTCATCGGCCGGTTGCGGCGCAAGCTCGATCCGGAAGGCACCCTCAAACCCATCGAGACGGTACGTGGACGCGGATACCGCTTTGCCATCCCGCGCACTGACGGCGACGACGAATAATGAGTCGTCGGTGTCGCCGCGCCGTCCGCTGTCACTGGCGGCGCGCGCGGCGATCGCCACCGGCTTCGTACTGGCCGGCTTTCTGGGGCTGGTCGGGCTGACCCTGTCGCAAGCGAACAAGGAGCGCGCATTGAGCGCGCTGCATGATCGGCTGCAGAATTTCGCCATTGCGTACATCACCAATACCGAAGTCAATCGCTACGGCAACAAATTGTTGCCGCCCAGCGACACCTTGCCGGACCCGAAATTCTCGCAACCCGGCTCCGGGTTGTACGCGGTGGCCGTGGGTGAGTATGGGTACCACTGGCAGTCGAATTCGGCGATCGGCCGCGACTTCAGTTTCCTGAAAATGCTGGAGCCGGGGCGGAGCCAGTTCATCGGCCCGATCGACACGCGCATGGGGCGGCTGTACTACTACAGCTACGGAGTGGCGCTCGATACCGATGAGAAGGGCGACAAATGGGTGCGGCTCACCATGACGGTGGCGCAGACCGAAGAGCAGTTCGAAGGCGCGAATGCGGCGTTCAACCATTCACTGGTGATCTGGCTGTCGATCCTCGGCGTGATGCTGATCGTCCTGCAGCTGCTGCTGCTGCGCTGGAGCCTCACTCCGCTGCGCAAGGTGGCCAGCGACATGAGTCGGGTCGAGAACGGCGACAGTGAGCAGCTGGACAGCCAGTACCCGCTGGAGCTGACCGGCCTGACCGAACGCATCAATGTGTTCATCACCAACGAACGCGAGCAGCGCACCCGGTACCGGCACACGCTGGCCGATCTGGCGCACAGCCTGAAGACGCCGTTGGCGGTGATCCGCTCGCAGCTGGAATCCACCACCGGGGATGAGCCGGCGCGGCGCGGCAGCGTGCTGGACCAGGTGCGGCGAATGAACGAGCTGGTCGCCTACCAGCTGTCGCGCGCCGCCACTTCCGGTCGGCAGACCTTTGCCAGTGCGGTGCCAATCGCCGGTCACGCCGAGGATCTGGTGCAGAGTCTGGAGAAGGTCTATGCGGCCAAGAACGTGCTGTGCGAATTCGATATCGAGGACGGCGCAGTGTTCTACGGCGAGCAGGGTGACCTGCTGGAGCTGATGGGCAACCTGCTGGAAAACGCGTTCAAGTGGGCCGGTCACCGCGTGCTGCTGGTGGTGAAGATGCGGCCGCAACCCGGTCGGCAGCGGTCGGGTCTGAGTCTGAGCGTGGAAGACGATGGTCCGGGCATCGCTGCCGAGAAGATCGAGATGGTGTTGCAACGTGGCGTGCGCGGCGACGAGCGGGTGCAGGGCCACGGCATCGGCCTGTCGATCGTGCAGGACATCGTGCATGCCTATCAGGGGGAGCTGGTGGTCGACCGCTCGCCGGAATTCGGCGGCGCCCGCTTCAGCGTGACTCTGGCGGCAAGCTGAGTCGCCTTGTGCGAACGTTCAGCGCGAGCGGCAGAAGCCCGGCGGCTCGCAACCTTCCGCGGGCGAACGACCATAGAACGCTACCAGCAGATCGGCGATCGCCGGTTCCGCTTCGCGCAGCAGCGCCGGCTGCGAGTAGTGCAGTTCGCTGACCACGGCGAAATACTCGCTGGCGCTTTCAGTCGCGTAATGGTCGATCGGGCTGTCGTGGCTGTTCGCGAGGCGGTCATAGGCCAGCTGGAATTGCTCGATCCAGCGTCGCCGCGGGATATCGACCAGCGGCGGCACGCCATCGGGTGGGCCGTCGAGCATGTCCAGCTTGTGAGCCATCTCGTGCACGACCACGTTGTAGCCGTCCCACGGCTGCTCCAGGTCCAGCTGAACATCGGCCAGGGACAGTACCAGCGGACCGTGTTCCCATGCCTCGCCGATCCGTACCTCGTCGCCTTCGGTGACGACGCCGGTGCGGTCATCGTGATGACTGCGGCGCACCTTGAATTCGCCCGGATAGATCAGTATCTCGCGCCAGCCGCGCAAGCTGGCGGCGCCTTGCTGCAGCGCCGGCAGACAGGCCTGCATGGCAATCAGCAACCGCCAGTAGTCGTCGAGTACGGCACCTGCCAGCGCATGAAAATTTTTGCGGGCGAGGAACAATGCGGCCAACCGGCGCAGCTGGGATTGCCGATCGGGATCCAGTCGACGTGCCAGCGGGCAGCCAGTCAGCGCGCGCCGCCACAATGAGTCGGCAATGGGCGCAGGTTCGAAACGTGCCCGCAGCGATTGCCACCACCCCCCGGGCATGACGCCGAGTGCTACTGGATTGATCCAGGCAGCAGCGATTGCCAGCCCAGATGCGGCCGACGGGTTGGCACCGGTGCGGAGGAGCCGCCGCCGGAGTGATCGTTGCCGTTGCTTGACGTGCCGCTGGAGCTGTCGCTGTTGTTGGTCGAGGGACAATCGCGATTCAGTCCCAGCGCATCGCCGCCACTGCTGGTATTGCCGTCGTGCGGGCTGGCACTGTCGAGCGTCGCGCGAGGGGCCGCGCTGTCCACATCCTGGGTTTCCAGACTCGCCGCGGCGGCACTGCCGATGCCGGCAATGCACAAGGCGCAACCGATAAACCAATGAGTGGCACGCATGGCGATCGAACTCCCTGACCCGCAAGCGAAGACCCGGATCCTCTCAGAAACACTGGCGCCGTGCCAGTGCTGCCGTTTTGACCGTTGCCATGCGACCGTGCATGCCGCACGACGAGCCAGCCGGGCTAAAATCCGCCGATGCCCATTCTGCTCCGCTTCCCCCTTTCCCATTGCCATCGGCTGGCGATGGCCTCCGCGTCTGGGACCGGCTGATGCAGCCGGCGCAGTTGCTGGCGCTGCTCGCTGCGGGTGAGCCGCTTCCCGGCGCCGGTCTCGCCGCGCAGGCCGGGGTGACCCGCGCGGCCATCTGGAAACAGGTCGAGGCCTTGCGTACCCGTGGGGTGCCGATCGAGGCGCGCGGCGCGGCCGGTTATCGGCTGCCATGGCCGCTGCAGATGCTGGATGCCTCGCAGATCCGCGCCGCCCTGCCGGCACCGATGCTCCGTTCGCTGGGCGCGCTGGAGGTGCATTGGGAACTGGACTCCACTTCCAGCGAACTGCAGCGCCGTGGCACTGCCGCCAGGGATCTCAGCATCGTGCTGGCCGAAACCCAGACCGCCGGTCGTGGCCGGCGTGGCCGCGTATGGCTGTCGCCGCCGGGACTGAACCTGTATCTGTCCTGCCTCAAGCGTTTCGAGCAGGGCTTTGCCGCATTGAGCGGCCTGTCGCTGGCGCTCGGCGTGATCGTGCTGCGCGCGCTGGAGAGCCTCGGCATCGGCGGAGTTGGCCTGAAATGGCCGAACGACGTGCTGGCCATCGCCACGGAGGAGCGTCCGGGCGGCAAGCTGGGCGGCATCCTGGTCGAGCTCAGCGGCGAATATCAGGGGCCGTGCGCGGCGATCATCGGCATCGGCCTCAACCTGCGGCTGACTCCGGCGCTGCGGGCACAGGCCGGGCAGCCAGCCTGCGATCTGGCCATGCTGGCCGGTGGTGTGCCACCGGACCGCAACCGGGTCGCTGCGGTGCTGATCGAGGCGCTGGTCGAGGGCCTGCGGCAATTCGAGCGTGACGGTTTCGCCGGCTTCGTCGACGACTATGCACGACACGATCTGCTGCGCGATCAGCCATTGCAGCTGAGTGGCGTACTCGGTGCGTTCGATGCCATCGGTGCCGGCGTGGATGCGCGCGGCGCCCTGCAGGTGCGCATGACCGACGGCAGCGTGCGCCAGATCGACAGCGCGGATGTCACGGTGCGTCGCACATGAGGCTGCTGCTCGACTTGGGCAATACGCGGCTGAAGTGGGCGCTGCAAGCGCCGCCGCCCGGCTGGTTCGCGCATGGCGCTGTGGACTGGCAGCCGGACATGGCGCTGGCGCTGGAGTTGGCCTGGGCTGGCCTGCCGCAGCCGACGGCGGTGATCGCGGCGTCGGTCGTGGACGTCGTGCGCGAGGCGCAGGTGACAAACGTTACCGAGCGCCTGTTTGCCTGCGCGCCCCGTTGGCTGCGCACGCCCGCCAGTGCCTGCGGCGTGCGCAACGCCTATGCCGAGCCGCAGCGGCTGGGCGTGGATCGCTTCCTGGCGATGGTCGCGGCGCGAGCCGATGGTCATGCGCCCTGTGTCGTGGCCGGTGCCGGCACCGCACTCACGCTCGATGCGCTGGCCGCCGATGGCCAGCATCTGGGTGGGCTGATCGCGCCGGGTCCGCAATTGATGCAGCAATCGCTGCTGGATGCGACCGCCCGGGTGCGACTGGACCGGACCGGCGACATTCTCGAGCTGGCCGACAACACCGCCGATGCGGTGGCCTCGGGCTGCTGGCAGGCGGCGGCTGCGCTGATCGAGCGCTTCGCCACGCGGATGGCGCCGCGACTAGGCGCCACGCCGACGCTGATCCTAGGCGGCGGCGATGCGGCGCGCTTGGCGCCGCTGCTGTCACTACCGGTCCAGCTGAGCCGGGACGGCGTACTGCGTGGTCTGGCCGTGTGGGCGGATACGCAATGACGCCGGCGTCGTCCGTCTAGAATGGCGGCTGCTGCCGGTGGCTGGGGGTTCGATGTTTCTGCGTTTGCTGTTTGTGCTGTTGAGCGCGCTCAATATTGCGGTGGGTGCCTGGCTGTTGCTGGGTCAGCCGTATGCCCGTGGCGGTCGTCCCAGCGACCCGGGCGTCACGGAATTGCGTCTGCTCTCGGAATTGCCGGAAGCCCCGACCACGACTACGGTGGCCGCGCCGGCCGCGGAGACGGCAACGACACCACGTGCGCTCAGCTACAGCTGCGTGGCGCTGGGGCCGTTCGCCACTCCGCAGGATTTGCGCAATGCACGGCAGGCACTGACCGCGCAGGCTACCCGCATGCGCTCGCGCCAGGAGCAGGCCAGCCAGACCAGCGGCTGGTGGGTCTATCTGCCGGCCGCCGGCAGCCGTGCACAGGCGCTGGAGCAGGCGCGGCAACTTGGTGCGCATCAGATCGGCGATTACTTCGTGGTCAGTTCCGGTGATCAGCCCAACACCATTTCGCTGGGCCTGTTCAAGGATCCGGCGAATGCGCGCAAGCGCCGCGATGAAGTGGTCGCCGCCGGCTTTCCCGCTCGCATGAGCGAGCGCAGTGAAAGCGTGCCCGAGTACTGGCTTGATCTGGTGATCGCCGACAGCAGCCGCTTCGACTGGCGCAGCCGTGTCCATGCCAGTGGCATCGGTTCACACAGCACCGGCTGTTTTTGAGCACGCGCCGCCGCGGGCCTGCTAGAATTCCCGACTTTCGCCGGCATAGCTCAGTTGGTAGAGCAACTGATTTGTAATCAGTAGGTCCCGGGTTCGACTCCTGGTGCCGGCACCAGAAAACCAACGACACAGGCCGTCTTTCAAGACGGCCTGTGTCGTTTCGGAGGGGCAGCCAGGCACGAGCTCAGCACGAAGTGCCATCGTTTGTGGTTTCGTGCCATGCCTGAACCGTTTCGAAGACACTTAACGCAATTATCGCGGCTCATACACTTCGGCGTGTTCACGCTCCCATCCTCGGAAGGTGCGAGGGCACATCAATGGGAACGCTTTACGTGGTGCAGGGTTTTTGCGAGGTGGGCGGGGACATCATCGCCGACAAGCCGATTCTTCACGGCATGGAACAGCTGGCGCGCACGCGTGGCGAGCTGCTGGCCGGACGACGCGATGGCGTGCTGGTGTATGCGCAGGCAGCAGATATTGATCGCGGCGAATATTCGGAGCCGGTCATTCTCGCGAAGTACGGTCAGGTGCCGAATCCGGAACAACAAAGCCTCCGCCAGACAGGTTAGGCACACACCAGATCAGAGCCCGTGACGCGTGCTGCTCGGCCATAGCTCAGTCCGAGTACATCATTCTGATGATGCGGCACCCCTGAGAATCGTTCCCGCCACCACCTCGGTTGCGTGGTCTATATCTGTCCTGGAAAGTATTCCGCGCAGATTTCATGCCGGATTGCGGGGAGCTTTTGTGGACGGAAAAATAATGTGTACGAAGCGTGAAAGCTAGTAGGATCTACTCAACGGCTGCACAGGGGCAGTCGGGAGTGATGACATGCAAACGCTTCTTGCACATTCCGCCTTCTGGCGTGGAGTGTCGCTGTTTGCAGGGATGCTGGTTGGGAAAATCGTGCGTGATTCGAAACTCGGGGTGGCACCGGTACGTCGTGACGAACTGGTGTCCTGGAGTTCGGGTGCGCGTTCGCGCCGCGAAGACGAGTTGGCGCGTAGTCATCGGGATGAAGTCCGCTAAACGAACGCCTTGATGTCGGTGCGTGTTGTCGCGGAAAGCGATGGCCGGGATCGAGCGCTTCGATCTGCCGAGATCAGCCTGGTCCGAGTTGGGCGGGAGAGCGATCCTGCGCATCGTGCCGACCGTCCGTGTCGGTGCCTGCGCATGCCCGTGTTGTTCGCCATGTCAGCGCATGCGCGGATCTGGAAACCTGCGGTCAACGGCAGGTCGAGCAACGTTGCATGACAGGAATCATCGGCTCCGATCGGTATGCGGTGTGCCGCTGGTCTGAACGTGTGAAACGCGAAGGGACTGGCGCAACCCGGCAGCAGCCTGCTGGCGGAGCACGGCGCCGTGCGAGAGGCTGCGTAACGGCGCGGATCAAGCCATTCCGGTAAACTTCGGTCAATTCGTGATGCCGCAAGTTGCGAATATCTTTCACACACGGACACCGGCGATTCGCCCGGGAACGGTGGCTTGAAGCTACCTTTCACTGGCCGCCGCACGGACATCGACGGCGCGTGACGGCTTCGGCCCGCGCCCGTCGGCGTGCCACAGCCAGGTAAACAGAGCGTATGAGCAGACAGACCATTTCACTGATCGGCGCGCCGACCGATATTGGTGCCGGCCACCGCGGCGCCGCGATGGGGCCGGAGGCTTTGCGGGTGGCCAATCTGGCTGAAAGGCTCGAGCGCCGCGGATTGAAGGTGATCGACCGTGGCAACCTGCAGGGGCCGCTCAATCCGTGGCAGCCGCCCGAAAACGGCTATCGTCACCTGGATGAAGTGGTAGCCTGGAACACGGCCGTCTATACGGCTGTTCATCAGGAGCTTCAGGCCGGTCGCTTGCCGATCATGCTGGGTGGCGATCATTGTCTGGCGATCGGTTCGATCTCGGCGGTGGCCCGCCACTGCCATGACGAGGGCAAGCAGCTGCGCGTGCTGTGGCTGGATGCGCATACCGATTTCAATACGGCGCAGGCCACGCCGACCGGAAATATCCACGGCATGCCGGTGGCCTGCCTGTGCGGTACCGGTCCGGCTGCGCTCACCGGCCTCAGCGGCGACACGCCGGCGACCACGCCGGACGTGTTTCGCTACATCGGCATCCGCTCGGTCGACGAAGGCGAGAAGCGGCTGGTGCGTGGCGCGAACATGCAGGTTCACGACATGCGTCATATCGACGAGGTCGGCATGAAGCGGGTGATGGAAGAGGCACTGGCCGGTATCGACGAAAACACCCATCTGCACGTGAGCTTCGATGTCGATTTCCTCGATCCCAGCATCGCGCCGGGCGTCGGCACCACCGTGCGTGGCGGCCCGAATTACCGCGAGGCGCAGCTGTGCATGGAGATGATTGCGGATACCGGACGGATGGCGTCGCTGGATATCGTCGAGCTGAATCCGGCGTATGACAAGCGCAACCAGACCGCGAAGCTGGCGGTGGACCTGGTCGAGTCGCTGTTCGGCAAGTCCACCTTGATCCGCTGATCGTTTCCACTCGAAGACACTACAAGCGAACCCCATGCAGACTCGTGTACTGACCGGCATCACCACCACCGGCACGCCGCATCTTGGCAATTACGTGGGTGCGATCCGTCCCGCCGTCGAAGCCAGCCGGCGCGACGACGTCGATGCGTTCTATTTCATGGCCGACTACCACGCGTTGATCAAGAGCGACGATGCGGCGCGGATCGAGCGTTCACGGCTTGAGATAGCCGCCACGTGGCTGGCGGCTGGCCTTGATCCGGCGCGGGTCACGTTCTATCGCCAGTCGGACATTCCGGAAATTCCCGAGCTGACCTGGTTCCTCACCTGCGTTGCTTCCAAGGGCATGCTCAATCGCGCGCATGCGTACAAGGCGGCGGTGGACCGGAATACGGAGGCTGGCGAGGACGCCGATGCCGGCATCACCGCCGGGCTGTACATGTATCCGGTGCTGATGGCGGCCGACATCCTCGCGTTCGACGCGCACAAGGTGCCGGTGGGGCGCGACCAGATCCAGCACATCGAGATGGCGCGCGATCTCGGCCAGCGCTTCAACCACATCCACGGCCGCGAGTTCTTCGTGTTGCCCGAGGCGCTGATCGAGGAGCAGGTGGCGACGCTGCCGGGCCTCGACGGGCGCAAGATGTCGAAGAGCTACGACAACACCATCCCGCTGTTTGCCGGCGGCAAGAAGCAATTGCGCGAGACGATCATGCGCATCGTCACCGATTCGCGCCTGCCGGGCGAGCCGAAGGATCCGGATAATTCCTCGCTGTTCACGATCTTCCGCGCGTTCGCCGGCGACATCGAAACTGCCGCATTCCGGCAGGCGTTGCTGGATGGTCTGGGCTGGGGCGAGGCGAAGCAGGTGCTGTACGAGCGGATCGAGTCCGACGTGGCGCCGATGCGCGAACGCTACGAGGCGTTCATGGCCGATCCGGCGGCGATCGAGGTGATCCTGCAGCAGGGTGCGCAGAAGGCACGCGCGATCGCGACACCGAAAATCAAAGCCTTGCGTGAGGTACTGGGCCTGCGTTCGGCCACGTCGGCGGCAACGACGACTGCCCAGCCAAAGCCGGTGCCGAAGCAGGGCAAAATGCCGCGCTTCGCCAGTTTCCGCGACACCGATGGTAACTTCCGTTTCCGCCTGTTCTCTGCGGACGGCGAGGAGTTGCTGCTGTCGATGCCGTTCGCCGATCCGAAGGCGGCCGGCGCGCTGCAGAAGCGTCTGAAGGCGTTGGGTGCGGCGGCTGCCGTGTTGCAGGTCCAGTCGTCAGGCATGGCTCTGATGCTGGATGGCGAGCCGGTTGCCAGCACGCCCGACCAACGCGACGAATCGACACGCAACGATGCCCTCGCGCAACTGCACGAGGCACTGGACCAACTCGCTGCGCAGGAATGACGCGTCGCGATTCATGAGTGATTGACCGATGCGTTATCTCGCCATCCTGCTGCTTGCGCCGTGGCTGCTGATTCTGTGCTGGGCCTACTGGGCCTATCCGAAGAGTCTGCCGCGAACGTCGGCGCGGCGCGTGCTGGATGCCGCCGCCTTGCTGCTGGCGCTGATCGCTGCCGCGCAGTGCGCAGCGATCGGTTTCGACGTGGCCGAGTTGCCCGTGGTCGACGGCTTCGGGCGTGCCAGTGGCGCGATCTGGCAACAGGTGCTGCCTGCGCTGTACGGCTACGGTGCATTCACCGCCGTACTGGTGCTGGCGATGCTGCTGCGCCATGTCATCTGGGGCCGCCGCCGCTGAGCCTCTGCCCGATGGCGCTGGCACTGTGTCGATGACGCCATTGCGTGTGAAGCAGTAGTTGTCAATCGCGCCGAGCAACGGCCTGCCACAAGTCATGCGTGACTTATGGCTGTCGATGACAGCTAAACGCAAAGTGCAATCTGCGCATCTAT
>DAHUXL010000002.1 GCA_027307195.1 Rhodanobacter sp.
GCTGGGAGGGCAGCGTCGATTCCACCTATGTGCTGCAGACCGGCAGCCGCCTGCTCGCCGACGGCTGGTACATTTTCCGGCTGAACTTCCGCGACCACGGCGACAGCCACGGGCTCAACGAGGCGCTGTTCCACTCTTGCCGCATCGACGAGGTGGTGCATGCGCTGGGCGACATCGCGCAGCGCTGGCCGGCCCGCACCATCGCGCTGGCCGGATTCTCGCTGGGCGGCAACTTCGCGTTGCGCGCCGCGATGCAGACCGCACGGGTGGGCATTCCGCTGAGCTACGCGCTGGCGGTGTGCCCCATCATCGATCCCAGCGAAGGCCTGTTCTCGCTGGAAGAATCCGCGCCATGGTTCTACCAGGCCTACTTCATGCGCAAGTGGCGGCACTCGCTGCAGGCCAAGCAGAAGGCATTTCCGCAACACCAGTATTTCGAGATGTCCGAGCTGAACCAGAACTTGCGCGGGCTGACCGAGGCGATGGTGCTGCGGCATACCGACTTCCCGTCGCTGCAGCAGTACCTGGACGGCTATTCGGTCGCCGGCGACGCGCTGCGGGCGATGCAGATTCCTGCCACCATCCTGACTGCACGCGACGACCCGGTGATCCCGGTCGATGCCTTCGAGAAACTCGAACTGCCGCCGAACGTGGAGCTCGACATCGCCGACTTCGGTGGCCACTGCGGCTTCATCCGCGGCTACGGCATGACCAGCTTCACCGACGACTACATCGCCGCACGCTTCAACGCCGTGGTGGACCAGGTCGCGCCGGCAGCCTGAGTACACTCAGAACATCGGGCCGGACGTGCGCTGGCGCATCCAGCACGCGATGCTCATGCGCTCGCGCGTGGCCGGCAGCACCTCGTGTTCGAACTGCGCCGAGAGAAACAGCAGCAAGGTGCCGGCGTGCGGAAAGATGTCGCGCGACGAGCCATCGGCCAGGTACAGCCGCAACGCGCCGCCGTCGGCCACCCGCCACGCCTGGTTGAGATAGAACACTGCCGACACCACCCGCGCATCGCTGTCGCGCAGGCGATCCAGATGACGCGTGTAGCCGGCGCCGGGTGGATACACCGCATAGTGCGATTCGCATTCGACCAGCCCCAGCATCAGCTCGCGGTTGAGCGTCACGCGCAGCGCGTCGAGGCGTTCGACGAACACCTGTTGCGGCGCGCTCAGCGCGTCGGCCTGGAACCAGTGCGTGCTGTCGCCGCGCAGGGGCGTGGCCGTGCGCAAGGCTCCGACTTTTGCCGGCGTCAGCCGTTGCGCGTCGCGCAGAACGCGGCACTCTTCAGCCAGCGCCTGCGTCTTCGCGGCTGAAAGAAAATCCGGCACGACACCCCAACCCTCATGGGTCAGTGCGGTGGCGATGTCATGAAACTGGGACGTGGGCGTATTCATCCGACGCCAGTGTAGCGACGCACGTCAGCGCTGACGCAGCGGATCGAGCAGCGACGACAAGCCGTTATGGTCCAGCTCCAACATCAGCGCCAGCAGCCGACCCAGCTCCCCCTTCGGAAATCCCGTGCGCGCGAACCACGCCAGATATGCGCCGGGCAGGTCGGCAATCAGCCGGCCCTGATACTTGCCATACGGCATGCGCACGCTCACCAGCTTCGGCAGGTCTTCCGCTTCCATGAATATTTGAATCAGATGGAGTCATTCGGCCGGTGACTGTGCCACGAATGGAGAAAGAATCACCGGAGCGAGTGGCATCCTTGCCTAGCTGCCCGGATACGCGCCGATTGAGGCCGATATCAGGACCAAACCTTTCACGGCTTCACCAACCGCAATGTCATCCGGTCGGATTCACCGATCGCCTTCATCTTCGCGTGCTCGCCATCAGGGCCGGCCAGATCCGGTGGCAGGCGGTGCACGTTGATGTCTTCCGGGTCGTTCGGGTTGGCATTGATCTCCGACACGCCGGCCACGCGGAAGCCGGTCTTGAGGGCGAGCGCGATCAGGTAATCCTCGGGCAGGCGATGCAACGCCTTGGCGCTGTCCACGGCATCGGCGAACGGCTTGGCGCGGTGTTCGATGACGCCGAACACGCCGCCGGGTTTGAGCACGTGGAACGCGGCCTGGAACACCGCATCGAGCGTGGCCGGGCTGTGGTTGAGCCAGTCATGCGTATTGCGGAAGGTGAGCACCATGTCGGCCGAGTTGTCGGCGCCGAGATTCACCTGGTACGGCGGCGCGAACGGGATGACTTTCGCGATGTGCCCGTACACCGTCGGGTCGGCCTTGAGCATGGCGCTGAATTTCACGGCCGTCGCCGGCGCGGCTTCGATCAGGTGGCCATGCGCGTAGAGGAACGGCGCGAGGATTTCGGTGTACCAGCCACCGCCGGGCGACAGTTCGATGACCGTCATGTCCGGCTTGATGCCGAAGAATTGCAGGGTTTCGATCGGGTGGCGGTACTGGTCACGCGCCTGGTTGGCGGGCGAGCGCCAGTGGCCGTTGACCGCCTGCTGCAGCACCGCGGTGGTGCTGTCGGGTGCGGTGGCAGGCGCGGCGCTGGCGACGGCGGGGAGCAGCAACGTCACGATCAGCGGGATCAGCAGCTTGCAGGTGCGACGAAACATGGTTCGACCCTCCTGACGATGGGCGTTCAAGACTACGCCGAAACTTGGCGTCGGGTCAGAGCCGCGTCAGCGTTGAGCGCCATGGTTCGAGATCGCTCAATCCGCCGCCACGCAGCGCCCCTGCGCCCATGCCCGCAGCGTCTCCACCTGTTCGCGCATCAACACCGACAGCGGTCGCGTCTGCATCAACGCGTTGAGCAGGGTCACCTGATCCGGCGGCGTGCCATTGCCGGCCGCGTCGTAGAGCGAGCTGACGATGGTCTGTTCGATTTCGGCGCCGGAGAAACCGTCGCTGGCGACGGCGAGCGCGGGCAGGTCGAAGCTGGCGGCGTCGAGTTTGCGGCGGGTGAGGTGCATCGCGAAGATCTCGCTGCGCACGGATTCCCTCGGCAGGTCGACGAAGAAGATTTCGTCGAAGCGGCCCTTGCGCAGCAGTTCGGCCGGCAGCTCGTTGACGGCGTTCGCGGTGGCGACGACGAACACCTTGGCCTTGCGTTCGGCCATCCAGGTCAGCAGGTAGCCGAGCACGCGGCGCGACACGCCGCCGTCATCGCCGCCGCCGGCGAGGCCCTTCTCGATCTCGTCGATCCACAGCACGCACGGCGCCAGCAGCTCGGTGCTGCTCAGCGCGTCGCGCAGGTTCTTCTCGGTCTCGCCCTGGTACTTGTTGTACAGCGTGCCGAAGTCCAGCCGCACCAGCGGCACGCCGAGGCCACCGGCGATCGCCTTGGCGGCGAGGCTCTTGCCGCAGCCCTGCACGCCGAGCAGCAACACGCCCCTGGGCGGATCGAGCGTCGGCGTGGCGGACGGATCGAGGAACACCGCGCGGCGGCGCTGCACCCATTCGCGCACGCGGCCGACCCCGGCGATGTCGGCGAAGCTGGCGGTGGCGTATTCGTAATGCAGCAGGCCGGAACGGTTGAGCAGGTCGAACTTCGACTGCATCAGTTCGGGCAAATCCTGCGGACCGAGCGCGCCGTCGTTGTAGATCAGCTTGCGCACGATGCGCCGCGCATCCGGTGCGGACAGGCCGAGCAGGTTGCGCACGATGGTGCGCGCCGCGTCGTTGTCCACTTCGATCTTGCGGCCCTGCTCGCGCTGCCAGGCCACTGCCTCGCCGCGCATGATGCCGGCCAGTTCCTTGATGTCGGGCAGCGACAGCGGCACGCGCAGGGCCAGCGCTTCGAGCTCTTCCGGCAACTCGACCCTGGCGCCGACGAGCACGATGGTGTGCGCGGCGGAGCGCTGCCGCTGCACGATCTCGCGCATCTGACGCAGGCTCATCGCGTAGCGCAGCAAGCCATGGAAATCGAACATCAGGTAGACGCCGCGCTCGCCCTGCACGCGGATCGCATCCAGCGTGGCGGTGGCGTCCGGCGCGACCTCGCCATCGAGCTGGGCGAAGTCGAGCCGGCTCAACCCGTCGGTCAATGTCCAGCGCCACAGCGGGTGCAGCGCCTGCGAAATCACGTGGCGGAAGCATTCGATCACGCGCTGCTCGTCCACTGTCTCGATCACCAGCAGCGGCGTCGCGGCGCGCACCAGCGTGGTGAGGTCGTCCAACTCGCTCATGTCGTCCCCTTGCGAAGGACGTCACGTTAGCAGAGCGGTGCTGCTTCTGGCTTCATGCGCTCGGGTATACGCTGCGTATTCCCCACACTCGAGGAGTGCCGCCATGCGCCTGCTGCTGTCGTTGTTGCTGGCTGTTTCGTCGCTGCCGGTGCTGGCCGCACCGCAGCTGGACAAGCTGACGTTGCCGAAGGGTTTCCATATCGCGCTGTATTCGGATCAGGTGCCGGATGCGCGCGAGATCGCGCTGGGCACCCATGGCACCGTGTTCGTCGGTTCGAGCGATGCGGGCAAGGTGTATGCGCTCACCGACAGCAACGGTGACGGTGTCGCCGACAAGGTGCGGATTGTCGCCAGCGGACTGCGCGATCCGATCGGCGTGGCATTCCACGATGGCGACCTGTATGTCTCGGCAGTGAGCAAAATCCTCGTGTTGCGCGGCATCGAGCAGCATCTGGATGCTCCGCCGAAGCCGGAACTGGTCACCGACAAGCTGCCGACGGAAGGCCATCACGGCGGCAAGTTCCTCGCGTTCGGCCCGGATGGCAAGCTGTACGTGCCGATCGGCGCGCCGTGCAATATCTGCGATCCGGCCCCGGCACACGGCAAGTTGACCCGGATGAATGCGGACGGCTCCGGTGTGGAAGATGTGGCGCACGGCATCCGCAACACCGTCGGTTTCGACTGGCAGCCGGGCACGAAACACCTGTGGTTCACCGACAACGGCCGCGACCTGATGGGCGACGACATGCCCAGCGACGAGTTGAACGAGATCACCCGCCTTGGTGAACACTTCGGTTATCCGTATTGCCACCAGGGCGACACGCTCGATCCCGAATTCGGCAAGGGCAAACGCTGCAAGGATTTCGTGCCGCCGGTACTGAAGCTGGGCGCGCACGTGGCCTCGCTCGGCATGCGCTTCTACGAGGGCAAGCAGTTTCCGACCAGCTACAAGGGCGCGATCATCGTCGCCGAGCACGGCTCGTGGAACCGCACGCAGAAATCCGGCTATCGGGTGATGACGGTGCGCCTGGCCGGCAGCAAGGTGCTGTCGTACGAACCGCTGATCACCGGCTTCGAGCAGAATGAAAGCGCCTGGGGCCGCCCGGTCGACGTGCAGCCGCTGCCCGATGGCAGTGTGCTGGTCAGCGATGATCTGGCAGGGGCGGTGTATCGGGTGACGTACAAGCCATAGTTCGTCATTCTGCGCAGGCCGGGATGGCGAACAAAGAATTCGCTCTTTGATTCAAGGAAAACTCATGCAACTACGCAGCGACAATTTCGAAAACGGTCGGCGCATCCCCGCCGAGTTCGCGTTCGGCAAGCAGGCGCAGCCGTTCGCGCTGTCGGACAACCGCAGTCCGCAGCTGGCGTGGAAGGACGCGCCGTCGGCGACGCGCTCGTTCGTCATCACCTGCATCGACCCCGACGTGCCGAGCCGTGGCGACGACGTGAACCAGGCGGGTCGCACGGTCCCGGCGGACCTGCCGCGGGTGGAATTCGTGCACTGGCTGATGGCCAACATCCCGGCCGAATGCGGGGAGCTGACCGCTGGCGCCTGCAGCGACGAGATCACCCCGCGCGGCAAGCGCGAACCGTTCGGGCCGCCGGGCAGCGTGCAGGGTGTTAACGACTACACCGGCTGGTTTGCCGGCGATGCCGAGATGGGTGGCGAGTATCTCGGTTACGACGGCCCATGCCCGCCATGGAACGATGCGCTGCTGCATCACTACCACTTCAAGCTGTACGCGCTCGACGTGGCGTCGCTGGCGCTGGCCAAGGGCTTTTCGCTGGCTGAACTGCGTGCGGCGATGGTCGGCCATGTGCTGGACGAGGCCGAGCTGATCGGCACATACAGCCTCAATCCGGCGGTATCGAGCTGAACAAACGTCGGCGTCACGTGCATGGCGGCGCCGACTCTCTTCACGCTCGCATGGCATGGGCTATGGGTGAATGGCGGTACGTGGATCCCCAACCCCGACCACCCTTCACTACAAAGAGGATGCCCCCATGCTGCATTACGCCCTGGTTTTCCTGGTCATCGCCATCATTGCCGCCGTACTGGGCTTTGGCGGTATCGCCGGCGCCGCTGCCGGCATCGCGAAGATCCTGTTCGTTATCTTTCTGATACTGGCGATCATCGCGTTCTTCCGTCGCGCCAGTTGATGGTCGTAGGTTGAAGCTGATTTACTTCATGGTGTTTGCGCCATGGTGATTCCTTTCCGGAGCATGCAATGAACAAGCAGGTAGAGAACCACGAACCGATCGCCGCCAGCCGCATCGACGAGCGCGCCGAGCAGATCAAGCAGGCCACCTCGAGTGCCGTGGCCAGCACCAAGGAATCCGTTGAGCGCGCCGCCGACCACGTCGAGGAAGGCCTGCATCGCGCCACCGACAAGGCCGCCGACGCCGCCCACAAGGCCAGCGACAAGGCCGCCCAGGTCAGCGAGCGCGGCCGCGAGGTGTATGACGAAACGATGGATCGCGCCGACGCCTGGCTGGAGCAGGCGCGCGATTACGTGCGCGAGAAACCGGTCCAGTCGGTCGCCATCGCGCTCGGCGCCGGCTGGCTGCTCGGCCGCATCCTGCGGCGTTGAGTCCCACGAC
>DAHUXL010000264.1 GCA_027307195.1 Rhodanobacter sp.
GCTGTCAATTGACCAGACCCAGTTTCTGGAATCCGGCGCGGACGCCTCGGATGACTATCACGCGCTGATACAGCAGTTTCCGGCACAGTCGGCCGAAGTGCTGATCAATCGCGTCACGGGCAAGCCATGGAGCGCGTTGCCTAAGCTTTATGACATGAACGTGATCTTGCCGGCGGCTCTCAATGTGAAAACCTTCGGTGATGAAACATGGAGCCGGCTTGGGGGGACGACACTGAAGAACGTCGATGACCCGGCACGCCTTGTAGCGGGTTCGTTGACCGCCCTCAATGAGATGCCGCGCCCGAAGTGGTTGGCCATGGGTGGGCAACGCCACCCATATCCCATCACTACCGAGCTGTGCAGGAGAGAGTTTCCCTGTGCGATAAGCGCCACCTATATTGGCGAGCCGTACGATGCCGTAGCGGCTGACCTTTACGCATTCACAGGGCCTTATGCCAGCAGCAAGCTTTATCTGCGCCGGGGCCGCTACCGGTTGCACGCCTGGAATGTCGACGGAAAGACCTTGTCTGAGCATGTCATCCAGATCAATGGTCCTTGATTCTCTGGCATCGAGCCTCTCTGACCCGTTCGAACTAAGTTGTGAGGCGTCCGACGGGGCCGTCAGCTGAGTGTGACCACCGCATTTTGGCGACGAACCCGGCGGAATAATTTGGCGGCAAAAGACCGTTGACGTAAAAAAATGCGATAACAAATGAACGCCAATCGTTGACCCAGCTTGATGCCAGTGTAAAAAGAAGCCATCCACGGATTTAAATCGCAATATATTACGCAAACGCCGCTAAGTGCTCATGGGATGGGCGCAAGGGCATGATATATGCGCAATATAATGTTGTTGACTTTTTGTTATCCCAGACCTTAGTGTGCCTTTAGAACAATTTGCTAACGTGTTTAAAAGGTTCCATTAATAAGCACGTTCAGTTCTTACTGCCGTGAAGTTTGTATGTACGGTTGCATTAAATAGAATCAGTCACTTAGCTTACTTTTTTTCAAAGTTCTGGCCGCTGGGGAAATATCTGAATGAACAGTAAAAAAATGACGCCTCTCAAAAAAGCGTACGTACGTCATACCGCATTGGCGATAGCTATTGCCGCGAGCGTGGGTCTGTCCGGCCAAGTTTATGCACAGGCCACTACTGGCAAAATCTTCGGCCAGGCGCCGGTAGCCAGCGGCGAGACTGTCCAGGTCGTCGGCGGTGCCGGTTTCGATCGTACGGTACCGGTGGATAGCACGGGTCATTATTCCATCACGGTACCGGTGGGTAACTACACCGTGAACCTGATGCAGAATGGCCAGGTGATCCAGTCACAGAAGAACGTATCGCCAAATGTGTCGAGTGGCGCAGCGGTCGACTTCACGACGGGTGGCGGTAACCAGAGCGCACAGAACCTGAGCGCGGTAACAGTCACGGCCAATGCACTCCCCGCGATCGACGTGTCCTCGACTCGCCAGAGTCAGGTCATCACGGCTGAACAGCTCTCGCATCTTCCGCTCGCTCGTTCCGGCGAAGCGATTGCCCTGCTTGCTCCGGGTACAGTCTTTGCCGCAGGCGCGCTGGGTGCCGGCCCGACGGGTCAGCCGCTGGTGTCCTTTGGTGGCTCATCGGCGCAGGAGAATGCCTATTACGTCAACGGATTCAATACCTCCGATCCACTTTCCAATGAAGGTGGTATCACGCTCCCGTACGGCTCCATCGAGCAACAGGAAACACTGACCAGCGGCTACGGCGCGGCGTATGGCCGGTCCGCCGGTGGCGTGATCAGCCAGATCGGCAAGAGCGGCACCAACGACTGGCATTTTGGCGCCCAGGCGATGTGGCAGCCGGCGTTCGCGCGCAGCACGACCGACAACATTCTCTATGCGAACCCATTAAGGCCTTCAACCGTCGGTACGGTTTACCGTTACCGTCAAGACAACAGCCAGTGGGAGACCGTATACGACGCATACGTCAGTGGCCCGCTGATCAAAGACAAGCTGTTCTTCTTCATATCGGCAGAAGCCGACAAGACGCAGGCCGACGCGAATGGCAGTGTCGGTACAGCGCACATGGATAAACAGAAGTTCAGCGACCCCAAGTTCTACGCCAAGCTGGACTGGAACATCAACGACAGCAACGTCTTGTCGTTGACCGGTATCGAGAACAAGCATCAGTTTTCGGGTAGCGAGTACCTCTACGACAACACTGCTCACCAGATCGGGGACTTCGACAGTTACGATCCGTCGACCAAAAGTTCGTTCGGCATCTGGATCGCCAAGTACACGGGATATATCACCGACAACCTGACCGTCAATGCCATGTACGGCAAGCTGTCGGGTACCTATTACTCGCAGATCCCGGGCAGCGTGGCCTCGCCGCTTCCCAACATCATCAATCCGGATCAACAGAATACCAACTTGCCTGGGGTGGGTCCCAACGGCATTACCAACGCGAATACCCAGGCTGCGGTGGGTAGTCCGGATCACAAGTCGAGCACCAGCAATCTGCGCCTGGATCTGGACTGGAAGCTGGGTCACCATGATCTTCAGTTCGGCATCGACAACCAGCTGACGCAGGACCTTGGCGATGGCAGCCTGACGACAGGGCCGGGTTATGCGTGGGATTACTCCAACATCGGTGGCTACCAGGTTGGCAATGATCCGACCAGGGCGCCGTGGGTCGACGACCCGGCGAACTATCCCAATAGCACCAACCCGGCAAGTCCGGGCAAGGTTTATTCGGTCAGCAAGTATGTGTTCCTTACCTCTGCCTCGCTTTCAGTCAAGCAGCACGCGCAGTACATCCAGGACAACTGGCAGGTCACCGACAACCTGCTGCTGAACCTTGGTCTGCGCAACGACGAGTTCACCAACTACAACTCGAATGCATTGCCTTATGTTCGCCTGACTCATGGACAGTGGGCACCGCGACTCGGTTTCAGCTGGGATGTGTTCGGCGACGCCAGCATGAAAGTCTTCGGCAATGTCGGACGCTACTACTTGGCCTTGCCGACCTCGGTCGCATTGCGTGAAGCGTCATCCTCCACGTTTGTCCAGTCGTACTACACCTACTCGGGTATTGATGCCAACGGTATTCCCACCGGGCTGACCCCGATCAATTCGAAGGGGCAGACCACGGGTCCTGGTGTCCCGGTTTCGCAGAACAACGAGTACGGTCAGCCACTGGATCCGAACACGGTGCATTCGACCAACCTCAAGGCCGAGTATCAGGACGAGTTTGTGCTGGGCATGCAGCAGCAGTTCCAGATGCTGGGCACGTCGTGGGTATATGGCGTGCAGGGCATGTACCGCAAACTGGGCCGCATCATCGACGATGTCGGCGATACGCTTACCGAGTGCCAGCAGTTGGTTGCGCAAAATGCAGGCAAAAAGGCGCAGCTTGACGCCCAGGGCCTGTCGAACGATCCGGGTTACGATCCGACAAACCCATGTTCTACTCCCGCCGATCTGGGTATCCAGGGCAGCGTGCTGATCAATCCGGGCTCGACGAACACGTTCCGTGTAAACAACGGTGCGGGTGGCTACAACTCATTCACCGTAACTCCGAAGCAGTTCGGCTTCCCGCAGGCCAGTCGCGACTATTACTCGCTTGAGACTTACCTGGAGCACCCGTTCGACGGCAAGTGGCAGGGCAAGCTCGATTACGTGTTCTCCAAGAGTTACGGCACCACGGAAGGCCCGGTGCAGTCGAACATCGGTCAGGGTGGTTCGTCGGGGTCGATCACGACTCAGTGGGACTTTGGTTCGCTCATGGAGTATTCCAACGGGCTCCAGGCGAATAACCGCAAGCATGTCATCAAGGCATACGGCTCGTATCAGATCGCCCCGGAATGGATGGTCAGCGGCATCTTGACGCTGGCGTCGGGTACGCCGGCATCGTGCCTTGGCTGGTATGGTCCTGGCCAGACGGCGGGCAATGCTTACGCTGGCTACTACCACTGGTGTGGTGGCAAGGGCGCACCGGGTGGTTCTACGGGTAGTACACCTTGGGTCCATCAGTTGAACTTGAGCGGTGAGTATCGGCCGTTGTGGGCGGGCAAGAAGCTGGCCTTCCAGCTGCAGATCCACAACGTGTTCAACGAACAGAATGCAGTGCAGCTGTATCCGAACTTCGGCACAACAACTTCGCCGAGCATCAACTACAAGCGTGCGGAGTTTACGGAAGCGCCGCGTTATGTGCAGGTTGGCGTGACCTACGACTGGTAAGTCTGAGTCTGACCGCGCATTCGGGATCCCGGGTGCGTGGTTGAACCAAGGACGCAAGCAAAAGGGCCACCGGATATCCGGTGGCCCTTTTGCTTGGGCGAGTAAGCGGATCGCGGGTGATGGGCCGGCTATGGGGCTGCTGCGGCCGTCAGCAATTCCATATCGCGCAGCTGAATGCGCAGCGGCCCGAGCTGTTCGCCGTAGCGGGCACTGTGCGCGATCGCCGCATGCAGCGGCTGGCGTACCTGGGCCGCACTGGCGGTGCTGCGTACGGTGCGGGAGGCCAGGTGTGGTGCGAGGCAAGCCTCATCGAAGTCAAGTTCGCAGAACGCCAACAGTCGACGTATCTGCGCTTCCGGTTCGGCCAGCAACGTTTCATAGGAATAGTCGAGGATGCGCTGCGGGAACATCGCCTGCCAGTGGCGGCTCAGGCGGTCGTAATCCTGGTACTGGCTGGCCATGTCGGCGAGGTCGTAGCTGAAGTACGCGCCATTGCTGAATAGTTGCCGGTAGCAGGCCAAGCAGGTCTCCAGCGGATCGCGATGGGAGTTCACCACGCGAGCGCCCGGCAGCATGGCCATGATCGCGCCGACCAATTGCCAAGTGACCAGGTTCTTGTCAGTGAAACGGGAGCGTTCGCGGCGCCAGCGCTCGGTGCGCGCGAGGTAGTCATGCCCCAGTCGCGACCAGTCCTCCGTCGTTGCATCCGGCACCCATTGCGGGAAGGGCTTGCCGCGCCGTTTCGATTCGTCTTCGATGACTTGCGGAAGATCGGTGATCTCGTTGGCACCTTCCACCTGTGGATGCGAGGCGAGAATCTGCTCGGTCAACGTGGAGCCTGAGCGCGGCAGGCTTACGATGAAGATGACTTCGTTGCCCAGGGTCGGGTCCAGTGGCGCGGGCAGGGGCTCGGTGAATGCCTTTGTGATCGCGTCCACGCGAGCGCGTTCCGCGGCACCATTCCACGACACGCTGCGGCGCTTCAACGTATTGGCTTGGCGCAGCGCTTCGAAGGCGGCGTCGTAGTCGCCTTGATCCTCGTGGGCCTTGGCGAGCGCGAAACCCAGCAAGATACGCGCCTCGGTGGTTGCACCGACCTGCTGCAGCGCACGCCGGAGATGGACCACGTCGACCGGCTCGAACCGCACGGTCTTCAGATTGGCCAGTGAGAACCATGCCTGTGCCTGCGCGGGTTGGCGACGCAGCACTTCGCGATAGTTGCGGGTCGCTTCGTCGATGTCGCCCAAGCCGGTCTGCGCATCAGCCAGGCACAGGCGCGACAGCTCATGCGCAGGATCGATGGCGAGTGCGTGTCGCAGCGCCACGCAGGCGGCCTCATACTGGAATTGCAGCTTCAGCGCCTTGCCCAGGTTGTACCAGCAGGCGGCCATGCCGGGCGCCAGCTCACAGGCGCGCCGCAGGCTGGAGAGAGCGGCTTCGGTAGCACCGGTCTCGTACAGGGCGCTGCCGAGGTTCATGTGCGCAGTGGCGTCGCCCGGGTTGACGACGAGTGCGTCGCGAAGAAACTCGACGGCCCTTGCATGGTCGCCACGCATCTGGGAGGCGACGCCCATCAAGCGGTTGGCTTCCGCGCAGTCTGGCGCCAGCGCCAGCACGCCGAACAAGGCGCGTTCGGCGTCATCGAGCTTCATGCGACCCATCGCCGCGCTCGCCTCGGCCAGCAGACGGGAAGCCGTTGGCGACAAACCGGGCGTGGGATTCCGCGGCGACGGGCGAGATGGGTTTCCCTTCATGGCTCGGCGTGTCCAGTGTTCATGGGCTGATGGTCTCGCGTTTGCCTGGGTGGAGGCGACACTGGCGAAGCGCCGACATGACGCGCGCTTTTAGTAAAGCGGCACGCTGGTGTCGATCTCGCTGGCCCACGCATCCATGCCACCTTCCACGTTGTGTAGATTACTGAAGCCATGCGCGGCGAAGCGTTCGGCCATGGCACGGCTGGAGATGCCGTGGTGGCAGATGAAGGCCAGCGCGGTGTCTTTCGGCAGGGCGGCGAGGCTTTCGTAGCCTTCGTCTTCCAGGACCCGCGCCTGCGGCAGCGGCGCGGCTTGGGCGCGGCCGTGGGCCGGGCGCACGTCGATCAGGGTGATGTCGTTGGCTTCCAGGCGCGCTTTCAGTTGCTGCACGCTGAGTGACTTGATCTCCTGCGCGCCGGGGAATTTCAGGCTGAGGCCTTCGCCCTGCACGGTGGAGACCCAGTCGATCACGATGCCTTTGGCGCGCTGGGCGCTGGCCGGATCGAAATGCACGTCCAGGCCGTTCGCATGCGCCACGATGTCGTGTTCGCCGGCCGGAGCCAGCTGGAAGCCCGCGCTGTGGTCGGGACCGATCTCCAGGTGGAGCGCCACGCCCTGCGCGTTCGCGGTGCCCTGACGGATCGCCTCGGCAGCGGCATCGGTGATGGTGATCTGCGGCGGCGTGCGATCCGGCGCGGCCACGCCGAACAGCGTATGCAGTTCGCCGCTGCCGTACATCTGGCGGATGATGTCGGCGCCGCCGACCAGCTCACCTTCCACGTACAGCTGCGGAATCGTCGGCCACTCGCCGTAAGCCTTGATCCCTTCGCGGATCTCCGGATCGTCCAGCACGTTGACCGTGTGGTACTCGGGCAGCAATTCATTGAGCGTGTTGGTGGCCGCAGCCGAAAAGCCGCACATCGGCTGCTGGCGGTTACCCTTCATGAACAGCACCACGCGGTGGTCCTTGAGCAGGGTTTCGATACGTTCGCGGGTGGTGCTGTCGAGGGACATGGGGAGCTCCGGCAAAGAAGACAATGATACGCCGCCCGATATGCGGCGATCCTGCCAACCTTCAAGGCGCTGTTCAGGCGGCCCGCCGCAACTCGCCCAGATGGCGCCGGCTGAGGCCCAGCGGCGCCAGCGCCAGCGCCGCAGCGGGTGACGGCCATACCAGTTCGCGACTGGCGCGGCCCAGTGCGGTGGACTGCTCGCTCCAGTGGATCAGCTCCATCGCGCCGGTGTGATCCTCGATCAGCGCGGTGCAGTGCTCCACCCAGTCGCCATCGTTGAGGTAGAGCACACCGTCCACTTCGCGCACATGGCCGAAATGGATATGTCCGCAGATGTGGCCATCGAAACCGCGCTGGCGCGCATCGGTGGCAACGCGATCTTCATACGCGCGGATATACGCCAGTGCCTTGCCGATATGCGATTTGATGATGATCGACAGCGGGAGGTAAGGCAGCTCCAGCCGTTGCCGCATCGCGTGCAGGCGGCGATTGCTCCAGCATATGAAGCGGTGCATCGCTTCGCCGAGCTGCAGCATCCAGCGGCGACCGACGTGCTCGGGATCGAATTCGTCGCCATGGCTGACCCGGTAGCGACGGCCATCGGCACCGACGTGCACGGCGTCCAGCGCGATCCGCACACCGCCGAAGTTCTGCCCGTGCAGGCTGCGCAGCGGCGCATCGTGGTTGCCTGGAATGTAGATGACCTCGACCCCGCGCCGAGCCAGCGCGACTATCTCGGCGATCACCGCGCTGTGCTCGGCATGCCACCAGCGCCGTTTCGCCAGTGCCTCCAGGTCGATGATGTCGCCGACCAGATAGAGTTTTTCGCAGCGCAATTGGCGCAGGAAATCGAGCAGGTAGGCGGCCTTGCAGTCGGGCGTGCCCAGATGCACGTCGGAGATGAAGGCGCTGCGGCAATGCAAGGTGGTCATGGCACGGCTCCCGGTGGTTGCCCGGGGCGCCAGTGTGCGATCGCTACGTCACCATGCCATGGCGAACAGGTTGCAGCTTGGTTGCCGTCGAGCTGCCCGTGTCAGTGGAGTGCCGCGCGAACGATCGGTTCGATCGCCTCCACCCACAACGCGTATTGCGCCGCCGAAGGATGCAGGCCGTCGTCGGCAACGAGGTCCGGATGCGCGCGCGAGATGCCGGTGATATCGACGAAGCGGGCGCCGGCACGATGGCTCTCATCGCGGGCGATCGCGTTGTAGGCGTCCAGTTCGGTGGCGATGATGGCGGGATCGCGACCCTGCTCGCGCGCAAAGCGGGTGACGCCCCAGTCAGGGATCGACACCACCACCACGTGTGCCGCATGGTCGCCGGCCAGCGTGATCGCGCGGGCCAGCAGGGTGGTGAACTGCGCGCGATAGTCGTCGGCTACGCGGCCGCGATACTGGTTGTTGACGCCGATCTGCAGCGTGACCAGATCGTATGCAGGTGCCAGTGACGCCGCGCTCATGCCTTGCGCCAGTTCGTCGGTGGTCCAGCCGGTGGTCGCGATGATGTGCGGATCGTCGATCATCACACCGGTCTGGCGCAGCCGTTGCACCAGTTCGGCCGGCCAGCGTTGCTGCGCGTCCACGGCTTCGCCGATGGTGTAGGAATCACCGAGGGCGAGATAGTGCAGCGTGGGTTCGACAGGCATCATGGAGTGGCTCAAGCCACGGCGGCAGCGGGAGCCTGGGCTTGTTCGCGTGCCATCCGCGCCAGCACCCGCTCGATCCGCGCGAAGACCTCATGCAACTGCGCCGGCGGCGGCAGCAGGGTCAGCCGGAAGTGGCGGCTGCGCGGCACGTTGAAACTGCTGCCCGGCACCACCAGCACCGACTCCTCTTCCAGCAGGCGCAGGGCGAACGCCTCGTCGTCGAAGTCGGCGAAACGGTCGGCGCGCACGTGTGGAAATGCGTATAGCGCCCCGTCCGGGACGACCAGATCCAGGTATTCGCTGGCGGCAACCGCTTCCAGCACGATGCGTCGCGCCTCATGCAGGCGGCCGCCGGGCGCGGTCAGTGCGCCGATCGTGGGCGCACTCTGCAATGCCGGTGGCACCGCCCATTGTGCGGTCACGTTGGCGCACAGGCGCAATGCGGCAAGCAGTTGCAGGGCATCCCGATAGGTCGCCGTACGCGCGGGATCGCCGGACAGGCTCATCCAGCCGATCCGGTAACCGCAGGCACGATGCACTTTCGACAGGCCACCGAAACTGAGGCAGGGCAGTTCGCCGGCCACTTCGGCCAGCGGCTGGAACGTGGCGCCGTCGTACAGGATCTCGTCGTAGATCTCGTCGCTGAGCAACAGCAGACGGTGTCGCGCGGCAATCGCCACCAGTCGTTGCAGCAGCGCGCGTGGATACACCGCGCCGGTCGGGTTGTTCGGATTGATCAGCACAAGCGCACGGGTGCGCGGCGTGATCAGCGCCTCGATCTCGTCCGGATCGGGCTGGTGATCGTGGCTGGCGAGGCAGTGGTAATAGCGCGGCTGGCCGCCGTTGAGGATGGTGGCGGCGCTCCACAGCGGATAATCCGGGCTCGGCAGCAGCACCTCGTCGCCGGGTTGCAGCAGCGCGCGCAGGGACAGGTCGATCAGTTCGCTGACGCCGTTGCCGATGAAGATGCGCTCGGGCTCGACATCGCGGGCGCCACGCGCACGCTGCTGCGCCGCAATGGTCTCGCGGGCGATTTCCAGGCCTTGCTCGTGGCCATAGGCTTCGCTGTCGTGCAGGTGACTGGCGATCGCCTCGCGCAGATGCGCCGGCGCTTCGAAGCCGTAACGACCGGGGTTGCCGATGTTGAGCTTGATGATGTCGAGGCCGGCGGCCTCCAGCTCGCGCGCGCGCCGGGTCAGCGCGCCGCGGATTTCGTAGCGCACGTCCGCCAGGTGCGCACTGGGTGTGATCGAAGCCACCGCCGGTATCCTTTGTGTGAACAGCCGGCGCCATCGCCGGCAGGTCGATGCTAGCAGCGTGATGCAGTGCAGCGCGAGAGCCGGCGGGGCCGGATTCCGGTTCATCGGCGGGCAATCTCCGGGCAGGGCATAATCGCCAGACCATGCAGACTGACCTTCGCCATGAGTGATGCCGAAACGATCGAGCGGCTGCGGCACATCGGCTGGCGTGGCGACGTCTTGCCCGATGCCGGTCGGCGGCTGGCGCGGGTCGTCGCCCAGCATCGCGCGGGCTACGAATTGCACGATGGCGAAACCCTGTTCGGCGCGCAGCCGGATGGACGTTTTCTCAAGCGTGGCATCGACCCTGGCGAACGGCCGGTGGTCGGCGATTTCGTCGAGGTGGAAAGCGGCACGCCGCCGCACATCGTCACGGTGGCGCCGCGGCGCACGGTGCTGTCGCGGGCGGCGGCCGGCGAGCGTTACGAGCGCCAGCTGATCGCCACCAATATCGATTACGTGCTGGTGCTGACCGGGCTGGATGGCGACTTCAATCCGGCACGGATCGAGCGCTATCTGTCGCTGACCGAGGATTCCGGTGCACAGCCGGTGGTGTTGTTGAGCAAGCTGGACACCCGCGAAGACGCGGCCGAACAGATCGCCGCCTTGCGTGCGCGCCTGCCGGAGGTCACGCCGATCCATGCGCTGAACTGCAAGGACCCGGCCAGCGTGGCGCTGCTGGCGCAGTACCTCCAGCCGGGCGACAGCGCGGTGCTGGTCGGTTCGTCCGGTGCCGGCAAATCCACCCTGACCAACACCTTGCTCGGCACGGCGACAATGGCGACCGCCGAAGTACGCAGCCATGACAGCCGCGGTCGGCATACCACCACCCATCGCGCCCTGCTGCAGCTGCCCAGCGGCGGCTGCCTGATCGACACGCCCGGCATGCGCGAGCTGAAACTCACCGGCGAGGAAAACCTCGATCTGTTCGCCGACATCGAAGCGCTGGCCGAGCGCTGCCGCTTCGCCGATTGCGGCCACGGCAGCGAGCCGGGTTGCGCGATCCAGGTGGCGCTCGACAACGGCGAGTTGACGCCGGGGCGCTGGCGCAACTACCTCAAGCTGCACGACGAGCGCGAGGAGCAGGCGGCCACGCTGGAAGCACGCCTGCGCCGGCAGCGCGGCGGCCGGCCGATCGAGCGGCCGCACGGGCATCGCGGGCAGCGCGAACGGGACTGAGATTCGAGTCGGTCGTTCTTGCGCACGCCGTCCCTCAAAGCATCTAGTATCGCGACATCGTTGTTGCGGAGCGCAGGCATGCGTCGGCTGTCCTCATCGTCCACGTTTTTCTACAAGCGAATCTTTCCCGTCCTGTGGTTCGGTTTTCTGCTGGTGTTCCTCGCGATTGCGCTGTGGGGCACGCTGCATCCGCAGGCCTCCGTCCGGCCACCGCCGGCGGCACCGTTCCTGCTGATGCCGCTGCTGATGGCCGGCATCGGTTTCCTCGTCTTCCGCAAGCTGATCTTCGACCTGGTCGACGAGGTCTGGCTCGACGGCGACTACCTGGTCGTGAAGAACCGCGACGAGCAGCGGCGTGTCGCGCTGAGCGACGTGATGAACGTCAATGCCACCACGATGACCAATCCGCGCCGCGTCACCGTGATGCTGCGGACGGACACGCGTTGGGGCCGCAGCTTCAGCTTCATGCCGGCCAGCCCGCGTGGGTTCCTGAGTGCGTTCAAGCCCGATCCGATCGCCACCGACCTGATCGAGCGCGTCGATGCACTGCGTCGGGTTTCGCGATGAATACGCCAACCGGCGGCATCGCGCCGGAACTGCAGCGCTACGCCGCGCTCGACCAGCGCCTGCTGGCGGCGGTGCGCGGCATCCATATCCTCTCGACGGTGGCATGGCCGGCGTCGCTGGAAAGCCGCATGATCGAGGCCTACAGCAAAGGTCAGTTCGTCCTGCCCGAGGTGGCTTACACGCGGCCGGACCTGACCACGGCACGCGCCGAGCTGGCGGCGATCGAGGCGGAGGCGGGCGGCAGCGATCCGCACGACGTCGACCCACTCGGCGACTACCTGCGGCGCACCGCCGAGTCGTGGCGGATCGCCGCCGAGATGCTGGAGTCGGCCGGTACTGCCGCCGTCACTGCGCCTTCGATCGCGCTGTACGGCAAGCCAGGTGATCTGATCCCCGGCAGCCAGCGCAGCAATCTCGATGCGGCGCATTATTTCGTCGAGTTGTCCGACGAGCTGGGTGCGGATCTGCTGGCCGATGACAGCAGTGTGGACATGCCGGCCGCCGAGCTCCGCGACGAGCTGGCGAAGACGCTGGACGATTTCTTCGGTGCCGGCACGATCAAGGTGGAAGTGGACGCCGAGCTGACCGCCAAGGCGGCCGCCGGCGCTACCCGCATCCGCCTGCGCGGCGACACCAGCTTCAGTGAATACGATCGCCACCAGCTGCTGGCGCACGAGGCGTTCGTGCATTCGCTGACCGCGTTGAACGGTCGCCAGCAGCCGCTCCTGACCTCGCTGGCGCGCACCTCGCCGCGGGTCACCGCGACCCAGGAAGGGCTGGCCGTATTCGCCGAGCTGATGTCCGGTGCGATCGACATTGCCCGGCTCAAGCGCATCAGCCTGCGCATTCTGGCGATCGACATGGCGCTCAACGGCGCCGACTTCGTCGAGGTCTACCGCTACTTCAGCGCCTGCGGGCAGAGCGCGGCGGACAGCTTCCACTCGGCCCAGCGGGTGTTCCGCGGCGTGCCGCTGAGCGGCGGTGCAGCATTTGCCAAGGACAATGTGTACCTGTCCGGCCTGCTAACCGTGCACACGTTCTTCCGCTGGGCGTTCAAGCAGCAGCGCATGGATCTGCTGCGCCACCTGTTCGCCGGCAAGCTGACCCTGCACGACGTGATCGCGCTGCAGCCGCATTTCGCGTCAGGTGCGATCCTGCCGCCACGCTGGCTGCCGCCGTGGATGCAGCATGTGCACGGGCTGGCCGGCAAGCTGGCGTTCTCGGTCTTCATCAACGGCATCCACATGAACCGGGTGCAGGGCGACGAGCTGTTGTCGAGCGTCTAGTGTCGCAAGAACAGATCGGTGCAGCGGGCCCCAGTGCTAACATCGCGATCAGTCAGTCGCCGTGTGGGCTGCCACTCCCTCCCCTCGATAAATCGCCGCCGATGTCACTCCCCGAAGAACTGCGCCTCGCCGCCCTCGAATATCACCGTCTGCCGCGTCCCGGCAAGATCAAGGTCACCCCGACCACCGCGCTGCTGACCCAGCGCGACCTGTCGCTGGCCTATTCGCCCGGCGTCGCCGCGGCCTGCGACGCGATCGTCGAGGATCCGACTTCGGCCGCCGAGTACACCGCGCGTTCCAACCTGGTCGCGGTGATCACCAACGGCACCGCGGTGCTCGGACTGGGCAACATCGGGCCGCTGGCGGCCAAGCCGGTGATGGAAGGCAAGGGCGTGCTGTTCCAGAAGTTCGCCGGCATCGACGTGTTCGACATCGAGATCGCCGAGAACGACCCGGACAAGCTGGTCGACATCATCGCCAGCCTCGAGCCGACCTTCGGC
>DAHUXL010000267.1 GCA_027307195.1 Rhodanobacter sp.
GCTGGTGGTACCGGGTGGCGTGGATCGCAGCGGCGAGTTCCGCGTGATCCCGGTACTGCTGGCACTGATCGAGCGACTGGCGCGGAGGCACGAAGTCCATGTCTTCGCGTTGCAGCAGGAAGCCGTCGCGGGCCGCTGGGAGCTCGCCGGCGCCACGGTCCACAACATCGGCAACCGCTGGACCCGGCTGCGCGCGATCGCGGCGATCCGCGCCGAACATCGCCGTGCACCGTTCGATCTGACCCACGCGATCTTCTCCGGTTCCTGCAGCCTGGTCGCTGTGGCCGCGGCAAAGCTGTTGCGGCTGTCGTGCCTGGTGCATGTCGCCGGCGGCGAGCTGGTCGCGTTGCACGAGATCGACTACGGCGGACGACGGAAATGGAAAGGGCGGCTGCGCGAAGCGTGCGTGTTGCGCGGCGCCGATGTCATCACGGCGGCCAGTGCGCCGATCATCGACTCGCTGCAGGTACTCGGCCTCAAGGCGCGGCGCGTGCCGCTCGGCGTCGACCTGCGGGCATGGCCGCCGCTCGCGCCGCGCGAGCGCAACGCGAAGCGGGCTCGGCTGATCCACGTCGCGAGCCTCAATCGCGTCAAGGATCAGCCAACGCTGCTGCGGGCGTTGGCTGCGCTGGTCGAAACAGGGCTGGAATTCGAGATGGACATCATCGGCGTGGACACGCTGCAAGGCGAGATGCAGCAGCTGGCTGGCCAGCTTGGACTGGAACACCTCGTGCGCTTTCATGGATTCAAGACGCAGCGCGAATTGCGCCCGATGATGGAGTCCGCCGATCTGCTGGTGATGTCTTCGTTGCACGAGGCTGGTCCGCTGGTCCTGCTGGAAGCCGCAGTGGCAGGCGTGCCTGCGGTCGGTACAGCGGTCGGGCATTTTTCGGAGTGGTCGCCTTCGGCGGCGCTGGCCGTACCCGTCAAGGATAGTGATGAATTGGCGAACGCCATCCAGCAAGTGCTTGCCGATGAGGGACTGCGGCTTCGACTGGCAAGGGAAGCGCAGTGCCGCGCGATGCGGGAGGACGCCGATTACACCGCTCAGGCATTTCAGGCCTTGTATCCGCGCCTTTTCCCTTTCGCGGCACGGTGAAGCAAGCATGTCGAATTCGACTGACAGACGCATGCCATCCCTGGACGGACTCCGGGCGATCTCGATCCTGATGGTGTGCTACGGACACCTCAGTGGCACGCGGAATTTTCCCGTCTCTATCACGGAGTACGGCCGCTGGTGCGGGGATGTCGCTCATCTCGGCGTGCTGGTGTTCTTCGTGATCTCCGGGTTCCTGATCACCTCGCTGCTGAAGAGCGAGCGCGAAACGACCGGGGCAATCTCGCTGAAACGGTTCTACGTGCGCCGGATAGTGCGCATCTTTCCCGCGTTCTACGCGTTCATTCTGGTCATGGCGATCGCGACGCTGTTGGGTGCGGCACCGCTGACGGGTCGGGATTTTGCTTACGCGCTCACATACATGGTCAATTTCGAGCCGAACCGCGCTTTGCAGATGGGACATCTTTGGTCGTTGTCGGTCGAGGAGCAGTTTTACCTCCTGTGGCCGCTGACGCTGCTGCTCTTGCGTGAGCGTCGCGCCTTGTTCGTCGCGGTCGCGGCGATCTTCATCGGTCCGTTGGTACGCGTGGCCATCCTCGAATGGATTTTTCGCATCGATCCCCATTCGCTCAATGGCATGATGACGAGCTTTCCTGCCATGTTCGATTACCTGGCTGCAGGTTGTGCGCTGGCCCTGCTGCGGCCATGGTTGCTGAGCCGAATGTGGTACCTGCGCCTGACCGCCAGTCCGTGGCTGGCGCTGGCGATACCGCTGGTGTTGCTGATCAATCGCATGGGCAGTCACACCATGGCGATATTGCTGGGAGCGCCGGTGATGAACGTGTGCATCGCGCTGCTGATCGAGTCGAGCACGCGTCATGCGAGTTCGCTGGCCGGACGCTTCCTGAACTGGAAGCCGGTGGTTTCTCTCGGTGTGCTGAGCTACTCCCTGTATCTGTGGCAATCGCCTTTCTTTGATCACCGATCCAACGCATGGATCAATGCGTTTCCGCAGAACCTGATGCTTGCTTTTCTCGCGGCATTGTCATCCTGGTTCCTGATCGAGCGCCCATTTGTTCGTTTGCGCAGGAGGTTGCGACGCAGCAGCGGGCTGCCGGCACGCGTGCAAGGCACGGCAGCTGGGGAGTGGAAGATAGTTGATGAAGCGATGCCAGTCGCAACCCGCAGGCACGGGTGAAAGGTGCACGGATCCTCGGTGCGTCGGGCTAGATTTCCGCAAACGGCATGCCCTGCCGTCGACGGTAGGCTTGATGAAAGCCTGCCGTGTGATGCAATTGGACGCCTTCCGCCAGATATTCGTCAGAAACCATGCGGCCGAGGAACAACGTATGCGAGCCGACTTCCTCGCTATGCACGATGGCCAACTCCTGAATGCGCAGCCCCGCAGCAACGGAAGGAATGCCGAATTCCCGCGACGGCCGGACAGGGAACGGAAGCGCATTCCAGTCCGGGAGCGGCTGTTTGTGATGTTGGGCAAGCTTGTATGTGACCGACTTCATCGTCGCAGGGATGCCGGATAGGGCAACCCGGCGCACCTCGCGCATGACGGGCACGGAAACGTTGTTGCTGCGTAGCGCGAGCGAAAAAAGTCCGCTCCGCTCCAGCGGGCCAATCAAATCCATCGGGAAGATATTCTGGTGGTCTGGCGTGTCGACCGAGACAAGCACGACTGGCCGCGGACACAGATAGGCGATCATGAGCTGCTGTACCGCGGAAGGCTCCGGAGCGAAGTGGTGCGGCGCGCGGTTTTTCAGCATGAGGCGATTCTGAAGCGACGCGTTCCACGAGCGCAGCGGCCAGCCGAGGCAGTGGTGTTCTCCAGCGGCGACATGGTAAAGCGTGATCGATGTCTTATCGGTAGCGATTGACGCCGTCTGCGCCAGACGCAAAGCGCCGAGCAGCTTTCCATTAGCGCTATCGTGGTACTCGAGTACCGGACATTGGCCGGCATCAAGACTGGTCGCGATCACCAGCGGCACGAGCGAAGCCACGGTATGGTCCGCCGTGACATCTGCCGAATGGTCGCCCCAGCGCAAGGTGGCAGCGACTACCTGCTGCGGAGGAACAACGGAGACTGTCGACCATTGCGGCAATGGACGCACGTACGGTCTTATCCAGTCCTTCCACATATCAGATTCGCCGAAACAGCAAGAACATGTAGAGATCGGTAGCCCATCCGAAGCCACGTGGAATGAGGCGTTCCAGCCGGAAATACGGTGCCGCTGCTCGCGCCACGACTCGTGGCGCAAAACGATGGATATGGCTTTCGCTGGCGATGGCGTAGTGACCGCGACGCAGAAGGTTCATGACGTTCGCGCGCCACCAGCCGTAACGCGCATCACCGAGGTAATAGGGATTGAGCATGCTGGCCAGGACAAAACCGTCCGGCTGGACCACGTTCGACAACTCTTCGAACAGCACGGTGTGATCCGTGAAGTGGTTGAGCACCGCAAAGTTTGCCGTGACTGCCTGCACCTTGCAGGTGAGCGGTGACGCCACCGCGACAATGGTCTTGCGGGCGATTTCGTCGCGGCAGTACCGCACCAGGTATTCGCCCATTGCTGCCGAAGGTTCATGCACGAAAGTCAGATGTCCATTGGCGGCATAGGCCCTGGCATCGATACCGGTGCCAGCACCGAAATCGAGCACGACGGCTCCCGCAGGCAGCAGACCCAGCGCAAGTTTCTGAAACCGGTCGCGCACCAGCCGGTCCCGCGGCGAGGCCAGCATGAATTCGTGGTACTGCTCTCCGGTATGCACGTTGTCGATTACCTTGCCGACCCACTCGTTGTCTTCGTCACGATCTTCCGCCTTTGCGGGCTGCATAGAGTCGAAACTTCGAAGGTTCTCTTCTGCCACGAAATTTCGCCACAAGCGGGCGCATCGCCCAACGCAGGCCGTACCACGGACGATGCACGTCCCAGTGGATCGACAGCGCGTCTTCCATCCTGCGCAGGCGCTCGTCAGTAAGGTATCCAAGCGTGGTAATCGAGTTGACGGCTATGCCATGATTTTGCAGGAAGGCCGCACGGCGCTCGGCGAGCATCTTCCTGCCGTTTTCCTCGCGGGCGTACCACGGCGTATCGCTGATGATCACCAGGCCGCCCGGTTTCACGCAGCGCAGCGTTTCGCGCAGGCTGGCCTCGTAGTCTTCGGCGTAATGAAACGAGGCGTTGAACACGGCGGCATCAAACTGTTCGTCCGCAAACGGAAGACGGCGGATCTCTGCCTGGAAACGCGGGAAAAGTTTCGGCAGGCGCGTCCGATAGTGCCGGGCAGCGCCCAGTCCATCGTGATCGTTGGTCAGCAGATCCACCGCGCATGGTCGATACCCCGCCATGGCCAGGCGATAGCTCATCCAGCCGTTGCCTGCACCGAGGTCAAGAATCCTGCTGCCGCGATCGGTACCATCCAGCAGATGCTGCACAAGGTAGTCGTAGCTGCGGGCCCTCATCTGCCACTGTCGACGGTTCCTTCCTGACGTATCCCGGTAAGGGAGAGCAAGGTAGAAGTCCTGGCTTTCGCTGCCGCGACCCTCCGACTTACGTATCCGTTCGTAATCCTCCATGAAGCGGGCATGGTGCGCGATCGACTCCGGCGGCAACGCATGTGCGATATCGCCGTCGATCACGATGGAGAACCTGCACGCGGGGCAATCCTGTCCGTCGACATCGGTTCCGCATCGGGGGCATCGCAGGCGGATCTCCGATAGCGATAGATCCTCAGTGGCAAGGCCGGTGTGTTGCGCGCTCATCGCCCATCTGTCTCTGGCTGCGTGTGTCATTGACGGGCCGGTGCTAAGCCGCGGAAGCCGGGGTTTTCCAGGGCCGCACGCACTACATACAGCGTGTCCATCCGCGGCACCGGTCGGGTGAGCAGGGTGAGGATGCGTCGGCCCTGGTTCTGTCTTACCCAGCTTTGCCCCTGCAGCCATAATTGTGTCCGGATCATGTCGGCGCGCTCTTTCTTGGCTTCTTGCGGAGGCCTGACACGATTCCTGACGTAGTGCCCGACTTCACGGAAGGAGCGCGACCATTCGATGCCAGCGAGCGCGTGCAGCCACAGTTCCGAGCACGAGACCTGGGTCAGCGTCTGATGGCGCGAAATCGTCCGCAGCAGGGGAGGGCAGTCGCGTTCGAGCCTGGCGAGCACGGCGTCGGGTATCGCACCCGGGTAGTAGCGCGCGAGCAGATGCAGCGGCGGCAACGCCCACCAGGGAGCGTCGACGGCGTGCTCATCCCACAGGACATTCCAGTCGTCTGCGCTCATGCGTGTTGCCAGCAGGGCGATGTCGTTCAGGTGCAACAGGCGCAGGCTGCGGCCACAGATGTTGCCAGCAGCGTGCAGCAGCAGATGATTCATCAACGCGCCGTTCGACGGATATGGATTCAGGCCGGGCAGGGACTCTCGCGGATAGATACGCTCGGTGACGTCGATCGCCGATACCGGCAGCCGTTCCTGGATGCGCGTATGCAATTCGATATTGACCGGGGTGTCGCGGTGTTCGCCCAACCCCGCGGCGGGTCGACCCATCGCCGGCTTGAAAACCCGATGCTTCCACGCGGCGAACGACTCCACGTAGCCGAGCTCCTCCAGCAGCTTGATCGTCGGTACGGCATCGTTCTCGCGGACCAGCAGATCGATGTCGGCCATCGGACGCTCGCCCGGCACGTAGATTCCCATCGCGTGCAGCGCGGAACCCTTCAGGGCAACGATAGCGAGCCCGGCGGCGCGCGCACCGGCGTCGATGCTTTCCAGTAATGACGTTATGCGTCGGTGGCGAAGCTCGACGTGTTCACGCTGGCTCTCGAGAAACTGTCGCCATGCCGGGTTTTGCCAGCGGGAAGATTTGCACAGCAGCGGCGACACGCCGTGTGCGGCGGCGACAGCCGCGGCCAGCCGCCACTCGAGATCGCTCCACTCAGGCGTTGTGCTGCCCGGCTGCACCAGCTCGATGGCAAGCGCTTCGGTAGTGCGGCGCAAGCCGTCTCTAACGATTTTGAGCGGTGGCAGCATGGCGCAGCACCTGGGGATTGTCTTGCGCCGTGGCAAGCGGTGACGTGGCGTCTTCGTTACGGTGCGCCTGCTCGCAGGCGATCAACGCATTCCATCGCGCATCGAGCGCCGCGTCGTCCTGGCGGTAACGCTCCGGCTCCGTAGCGGCCTTCGATTGCTGCAGGGTGACCTGCTCATGCAGCAGATCGCGCACGCGACGATAGAAGTCCGAGTCGTAGGCGCCGCGGAACATCATGGCCAGATCGCCGCTGTCCTGCCAATGCGTCTTTGCGCCAAGCTGCGCCTTGACCTTCTCGTAGAATTTGGTGCCGGGCAGTGGATAGGAAACGCTGACGCCGATGTCGTCCGGCGCGGCTTGCACGACCAGCTCGCGGGTGGCCAGAAGATCGGCCAGTTGCTCGCCCAGATAGCCGAGCTGGATGAAGAAGCCCACGCGAATGCCGTGCTCGCCCAGCCGCATGCGGGCGGTGATCAGGTCGGCGACCTTGGTGCCCTTGGTCATCGCGTCCAGCACGCGCTGGCTGCCGCTCTCCGCACCGATCCAGGCCTCCGCGCAGCCGGCCTGCTCGAGCGCGCTGGCCATGCGCTCGCTGATCAGGTCGGCGCGGGTCTGGATGGTGAAAGGCACCGATCCGTCCGCAGTACGCAGGTGCGCGGCGAACTCCGTCACCCAGTCGACGTGGAAGCCGAAGATGTCGTCGGCCAACCAGATGTGATCGGGCCGGAACCTCTGTTTCAGGTAGGTCATCTCCGCCGCGATGTCCTGCGGGCCGCGCTGCTTGTAGTGGTTGCCCCAGATCGGCTTGGCGCACCAGTTGCAGCGGAACGGACAACCGCGCGAGGCCGCCATGTTGAGGCTGAAGTAGCCGTGCCGTTCGTTCCACATCGTACGATAGCGTTCGATATCGAGCAGGTCCCAGGCGGGCCGGCCGGCCAGTCGCGGATCCGGCGGCTGTGCGCCCAGGCGCTTCAGTTGCGCCTCTCCGTTCACCAGGGTGGCGACGCCAGCGATGCCGGATGCCCAGACTTGGGCATCGATTTCCGGATCGCGGTCCAGTTGCTCGATCAATTCGACCAGCGCCGCGATGCCTTCGCCGATCAGCACGGCATCGGCACCCGCGGCGAGAAAGGCATCCGGATGGTCCGAGGCATCAGAGCCTGCAACGATCACCCGTGCACCGTGCGCGCGCGCTTCAGCGATCATCCGGCAGGCCGCTTCGCGCATGCGGCCGAGACACATCTTGGTCAGATAGTTGAAGTTGTCCTCGTAGATGACTATGACGTCCGGCCGGGCAGTCTGCAGCGATGCCTGATAGTCCTCGACACCGTCGGCCAGCATCGCGTCGAACAGGCTGATGGCGTGCCCCATCTCTCTCAGCAGCGCGGCGACCTGGATCGTGGCGAGCGGAGGATAGGGCTTGCCGCGTTCCCACTGCTTCCGGTCGTAACGCAAGAAGTAGGAGTGGCCAACCTGGATATTCAGCATCGCGAAAGGTCTCGTAAGCCGTGAGGCAAGCTGCCCAGTACATCGACGTCGGTCCGGCGTGCCGGCTCCAACGATCAATGTTGACTGGACGTGAGTGCTTCGGTGGACGGCTTCGGTTGCTTCGCGCGGCAAAATAGTCGGATGTCGAGCGCAGCAGGTGCCGTCGACGCGCCGCGCAATTTCCGGCGAACCGCGGTCGTCCGCGGCGCCGACGCAACCTTTTCTCGCCGAAGTGGTACTTACTCGCGAACCTGTTCGTATCCGCGCAGTGCGGCGCCCGGCAATCAGACGGCTGAAATTTTTGATCGACGACGATGGCCTTGGCTTCTGCGCCGGTGTTCAAGACGCCGGTGCAGACCCTTTCTGCGAGCGGCCGGCTGATCGCCGCTTCACGGTGTGCCGGCAGATCCTGGGCGGATGCTTCCGCTTCGAAAGCACCAGCGTGGCGCTGCTGGGTCTGGTCGAGGCTGCCTACGCCGAATTGCCATCGCACCATCTGCCGATGGACGCGCCGGAATTCCGCATCGAGCTGCGCCTGCTGACGCGCCAGGCTTCGCCGAACGTCGCCGAGCCGCCAGCGGTGCAGGTGCACTCCGGTGCGGGCCTGCTCTGCGGCGTGATGGATGCATCGAACTACGTGGTGTTGGCGCCCGAGCAGCGTCGCGCCCTGGTGGTGGCGTCGGAGGACATGCTCGGTCACCCCTACCATCTGCGCTATGAACTCATCGAATTTGCCGTCTTCACCCTGGCGACGCGCGGACTGGGCCTGGTGCCCTTGCATGGCGCCTGCGTCGGCCGGGAGGGGCGCGGCATCCTGTTGCTGGGAGCCAGCGGTTCGGGCAAATCGACCTTGGCCTTGCACAGTCTGCTGCGGGGTCTGGACTTTCTCGCCGAAGACGCGGTTTTCGTGCAGCCTGAGAGCATGCTTGCCACCGGCGTCGCCAATTACCTGCACGTGCAGGCCGATGCGCTGCGCTTCATCGACGACCATGCAACCCGGCGCTGGATCAGCCAGGCGCCCATCATCCGCCGTCGCAGTGGGGTGGAGAAGTTCGAAGCCGATTTGCGACAAGGCCATGGCCGGCTCGCGGTGGCCCCGCTGAAGCTGATCGGTGCGGTATTCGTTTCCGGTCAACCGGCCGATGATCTCGATGTGCTGTTGAGCGTTATCCCCCAGGGCGAGATCGCCGCCCGATTGTCTGCCGATCAGGCGTATGCGGCCGTGCAGCCGGGCTGGCAGCGCTTCGAACAACGAATGATGCAGATGGGTGTCCACCAGTTGCGCCGCGGGCGTCATCCGCGGGATTCCGTTGCTGCGTTGCGCTGGTTGCTCGACTGATACCGTTGCATCGCGTCCGGTGCCACACTAGGAAGAGGGTCACTTCATGAGGGTCCCGAAAATGAAAAAACGTCTTGCGGGATCGATGGCACTGGGTGCGCTGGTAGCGCTGGCTTCGGCGATGCCGGCTCTTGCCGCGCTCGGGCCTGGCGCCATGGCACCGACATTCACGGCCCAGGCCAGCCAGGCAGGCAAGGAGTTCACCTTCTCCCTCGCCGATGCCCTCAAGAAGGGACCGGTGGTGGTGTACTTCTATCCGTCGGCCTATACGGGTGGTTGCGATCTCGAAGCGCACACCTTTGCGGTCAACCGGGACAAGTTCGACGCGGCTGGCGCGACCATCATTGGCGTATCGGCCGACAGCATCGAACGCCTCGATGCTTTCTCGGCGGATCCGAAATACTGCGCGGGCAAGTTTCCGGTCGTTTCCGATGCCGGCGTCAAGGTTGCGCTTTCCTACGACCTGAAGGCTGAGGCGGCACAGCCGGGCATGCACGATGTGCGCGGCGTGGCGATCGATCATGCCTTCATTCCCCGCACTACCTTTGTCATCGACCGCCACGGCAAGATCGTTGCTGCGTTTTCCTCGGAGACCGATCATCTGCGGCCGGACGAGCATGTGAAGCGGTCGCTGGCCATCGTGCAGCAGCTGCAGGCTGGCAAGACGCCGTAATCCGCTTCGGCTCAGGCAGCGCGGTGGCGCGCGCAACTTTTTCCCATGTCGGCCGCACTTACGGAGATGGGAAAGCTTGTCCGGAGTAGCGCCGTTCTGAATCGCCATGAAGTGCCGTCGAAGCCATGGCCGATGCTGTCGGCCAGCGGCATGGGCTCGTAAAGATGTCGGGTGAGCCAACGCCGGCATCGGATCGGGCACACGATCTGCTGCGTTCGCTGCTGCGTACGCTCAGTGTCAGCGAGCTGATGGAAACGGCAGTGTATGTGGTGCTGTCGCTGGGTGCAGCGTTTGCCGGCAGTCTCGCGGCGGTGCTGCTGGTGCCATTGGTCCAGCCGGGGCACACGCTTCCGTTCGGCAGCGTGCTGTTCGATGCACGCCGTAGTGTTGAAATGCAGGCGGTCATCTTCGCCGCCGCGATGGCTGCCTTCGCCCTGTTGCGTTGGCAGGCGGCATACCTGGGAGCGCGCCTGGTGGGTCGTTACGGCATGAGCCTGCGCCGTCGCGTGCATGCGCGCCTGGTTGACGCGCCCCTGACGTCGCTGGCGGATTCGACGTCTGCGGAAATTGCCAACGTCCTCACCCACAACGTCGAGCTCATCGTGCAGGGTTTCAGCGCCTTGCAACAATTGCTGATCGCCAGCGTCACCGCCGCCGTCAGTCTCGGTTTCGCGTTCTGGGTATCGCCACCGTTGATGCTGGCGGCGCCGCTGCTCGCAGCTCTGGGACTGCTGGCATCGCGTGCCTATGGCCGCGAGCAATCGTTGGTCGGCCGCCAGTACGTCGTGGACATGACTCGACTGTTCTGGCACAGCGAGGATTTTCCGCGACGCCTGCGCCACGTCCGTTCGTTCGGCAGGGAGGACATGGAGAAAGAAAGTTACGGCGCCATTTCCGCGCGGCTGTGCCATGGCTACCGGCGTCAACTGGAGCTGGTGGCTTCCGGGCGGCTGATGCTCGAATTGCTGGCGGCAGCGGGGATTGCGGCGCTCTTTGTGCTCGCCCATCGCTGGCACGGGATCGATCAGTCGTCGCTTATCGCGGTGTGCCTGCTGCTCGGACGCTTGCTCCCGTATCTGGTGTCGACCCGGCAGAGTTTTCAGCAGCTGCGTTCGGCCGCTCCGGCATTCGAACTGTGGCAACGGTATATGAACCTCGATTCGGCCCGGCAATCCGTGATGCCATCGCACGCGTTGACTTCCGGTGGTGCGCTGCATATCGAGCGGATGCGACTGATACCGCCAGCGTGCGGTCTCGATGTCAGCGACCTGGTGCTGGTGCCCGGGAAGCTGACTCTGATTTCAGGTGACTCAGGCATCGGCAAGAGCAGCCTGGTCGACGTTCTGGCGGGCATGATGACGCCCGAGACTTTTGCGGCGCGCGCAGCCGAACGGCCGATCGATTTTGACGAGTATCGCAAGCTCGTGCGGCATGGTGCCTACGTCAGCCAGAGTGTCCGGCCCTGGCAGCATTCCGTACGCGAGTGTCTGCTGTGGGCCGCACCCGAAGCCACCGACGAGATGTTGCGCAACGTGTTGACGGACGTGGGACTCGACAAGCGACTGGCGACTTCGCTGCACGGACTCGACACGGCGCTGCACGGCTCGTCGAGCCGGCTTTCCGGAGGTGAGCTGCAGCGGCTGCTGCTCGCCCAGGTCATTTTGCGACAGCCTTTCCTTGCCCTGCTGGACGAGGCCACCAGCGCACTCGACGCCGCTTCGGAGATCGTGGTTCTTGCGGCGCTAAAGCGCCGTCTACCGCAGACGATCCTGATCGTCGTGTCGCATCGGGCCGACGTGGCGACGGTCGCGGACCAATGCCTGAACATCGGCAACAACCATGTTACGACGGTTGCCGGGAAAGCTGACCTGCAGCGCGCCGTGCCGTTGTTCGGTCCATCGGATCGCTTCAAGTCCTAGACCGACATTCAATGCTTGCCGACCGCGCTCAAGGTGCAGGAGGGGTTCTGCATGAACGTTCCTCGGGTACAAAAGAAAGAAGCCACCTCAAGGGTGGCTTCAGACTTGGTGTTTCGTTGGTGGGCGATGCAAGGATCGAACTTGCGACACCTGCCGTGTGAAGGCAGTGCTCTACCGCTGAGCTAATCGCCCGCCGAGAACGCGGCATTTTAGGGGGAGTCGCGGGGCGGGTCAATGGTTGGTGCGGGCCTGCCGCTCCGAGCGGGGCGTCCCGCAGGCTGCGAGTCGGCCGACGGTGATGTGTGTGGAGGGTTGTAAACTCGCCACTTTTCCAATGCCGAAGCGCCTGACCATGGACTTTCTCAGCACCCAACTTGCCCACATCCTGCACGCGCTGCAGAATTTCCAGCTGACGCCGTGGAAGATCGTCGGCCTGCTCGGCTCGGTGATGTTCACCAGCCGCTGGTTCGTGCAGCTGTACTACACGCGCAAGCACAAGCGGGTGGTGATGCCGCTGTCGTTCTGGTGGCTGTCGGTGGTGGGCAGCGCGTTGCTGCTGGCTTATTTCACGGTCGGCAAGAACGATTCGGTGGGCATCATCTCGAATTTCTTCCCGGCATTCGTTTCGGTCTACAACCTGATCGTGCACCTGCGCCATCGCAAGAACAGCATCACCGGCGACACGATTGCGTGAGCCTGGCCGAGCGGGTGTGCAAGCCTGCTCGGGATCATGAAAGCTACTCGGGATCGTAGTCGAGGTTGGAGGCGAGCCAGCGTTCGGCTTCGGCCAGCGTCCAGCCTTTGCGTTTGGCGTAGTCCTCGACCTGTTCCTTGCCGAGCCGGCCCACCACGAAGTACTGGCTGTCCGGGTGGGAGTAGTACCAACCGGAGACGGCGGCGGCGGGGTACATCGAGAAACCCTCGGTGAGTTCGATGCCGGTGTTGCGGGTGACGTCGAGCAGGGCGAACAGGGTGGTCTTTTCGGTGTGGTCGGGGCAGGCCGGGTAGCCGGGTGCAGGGCGGATGCCGCGGTATTTCTCGGCGATCAGCTCGTCGTTGCTCAGCACTTCATGCGGTACGAAACCCCAGAACTCGCGGCGCACGCGTTCGTGCATATGCTCGGCGAACGCCTCGGCGAGACGGTCGGCCAATGCCTTGAGGATGATCGAGGAGTAGTCGTCGTAGTCGGCCTGGAAGCGGGCCAGATGTTCCTCGATGCCGAGGCCGGCAGTGACTGCGAAGCCGCCGATCCAGTCGGGCTTGTCGAACTCCTTCGGCGTGATGAAGTCGGCGAGGCATAGGTTCGGCCGCTCGATCGGCTTGTCGGCCTGCTGGCGCAGGCTCAGCAGGGTGGCGAGCCGTTCCGTGCGAGCAGTGTCGGCATATACCTCCACGTCATCACCGACGTTGGCCGCCGGCCACAGACCGATCGCGGCACGGGCGGTCAGCCACTTTTCGGTGATGATCTTGTCCAGCATCGCCTGCGCATCGCGGAACAGTTCGCTGGCCTGGGGGCCGACGACTTCGTCGGTGAGGATGGCAGGGTAGTGACCGGCCAGTTCCCACGCCTGGAAGAACGGCGTCCAGTCGATGTACGAGCGAATCGCGGCGAGGTCGTAATCGTCGAATACGGTGACGCCGGGTCGGTTCGGCTGCGGCGGCTGGTACCCGGCCCAGTCGCAACGGAAGCGCTGCGCGCGCGCCTTGGCCAGCGGCACCAACTGTTTGCCGGGGCCGCGGTTGCGATGGCGTTCGCGCACGTCGGCATATTCGGCGCGCACCTTGGCGAGGAAGTCTTCGACCAGATCCCCGGTCACCAGCGATTGCGCCACGCCGACCGCGCGCGAGGCGTCCTTCACCCACACCGTGCCGGCCCTGTAATGCGGCTCGATCTTCAGCGCGGTATGCGCGCGCGACGTGGTGGCGCCGCCGATCAGCAGCGGGATGTGGAAGTTCTGCCGCTGCATTTCGCGCGCGACCTGGCTCATCTCCTCCAGCGACGGCGTGATCAGGCCGGACAGGCCGATCATGTCGGCCTTCTCGGCAATCGCGGTTTCCAGGATCTTTTGCGCCGGCACCATCACGCCCAGGTCGATCACCTCGAAGTTGTTGCAGCGGAGTACCACGCCGACGATGTTCTTGCCGATGTCGTGCACATCGCCCTTGACCGTGGCCATGATGATCTTGCCGTTGTTTTTGCCCATGTCGCCGGTGCGCAGCTTTTCGGCCTCGATGTACGGCAGCAGGTAGGCCACCGCCTTCTTCATCACGCGGGCGGACTTCACCACCTGCGGCAGGAACATCTTGCCGGCGCCGAACAGGTCGCCGACCACGTTCATGCCGTCCATCAGCGGACCTTCGATCACGTCGAGCGGGCGCGATGACATCTGCCGCGCTTCCTCGGTGTCCTCGACCACGTACTGGTCGATGCCGTGCACCAGGGCGTGGCTGAGCCGCTCGCGCACGGGCTTCTCGCGCCAGGCCAGCGTTTCGACCACGGCTTCGCCGCGCTTGCCCTTGTAGTTGTCGGCGATCTCCAGCAGCCGCTCGGTGGCGTCGTCGCGGCGGTTCAGCACCACGTCCTCGACGCGCTCGCGCAGCGGCGGGTCGATGTCGTCCATGATCGTCAGCGCACCGGCGTTGACGATGCCCATGTCCATGCCGGCGCGGATCGCGTGGTACAGGAACACCGAATGGATCGCCTCGCGCACGATGTTGTTGCCGCGGAACGAGAACGACACGTTGGAGACGCCGCCGGAGATGTGGCAATCCGGGAAGCGCTTCTTCAATTCGCGGGTGGCTTCGATGAAGTCCACCGCGTAGTTGTTGTGTTCCTCGATGCCGGTGGCGATCGCGAAGATGTTCGGGTCGAAGATGATGTCTTCGGGCAGGAAGTCGAGTTCCTTCGTCAGCAATTCGTAGGCGCGCGAGCAGATCTCCACCTTGCGCGCGCAGGTATCGGCCTGGCCTTGTTCGTCGAACGCCATCACCACCGCGGCGGCGCCGTACTGCTGCACCTTGCGCGCCTGTTCGAGGAACGCCGCCTCGCCTTCCTTCATCGAGATCGAGTTGACGATGCCCTTGCCCTGCAGGCAGCGCAGGCCGGCCTCGATCACCGTCCACTTCGACGAGTCGATCATGAACGGCACGCGGGCGATGTCGGGTTCGGACGAGATCAGGTTGATGAAGCGGGTCATTGCCGCCTCGGAATCGATCAGCCCTTCGTCCATGTTGATGTCGATGACCTGGGCGCCGTTGGCAACCTGCTGGCGGGCGACTTCGACCGCCTCGTCATAGCGGTCTTCCTTGATCAATTTCTTGAATTGCGCCGAGCCGGTGACATTGGTGCGTTCGCCGACGTTGATGAACAGCAGGTCGGGTGTGATGACCAGTGGTTCGAGGCCGGAGAGGCGGGTATGACGGGCCATTTATGCGGCCTCCGCTTGATCGGCGGGTGGCAGCGCGCGCGGTGGATGGTTGCGCACCGCCGCGGCGATCGCCTTGATGTGTGCCGGCGTGGTGCCGCAACAGCCGCCGACCAGGTTCAGCAGGCCGTCGCGGGCGAAGCCGCCGATCACGTCGGCCATGTGTTCGGGCGTTTCGTCGTACTCGCCGAACGCATTCGGCAGACCGGCGTTCGGATGCGTGCTGACATAACTCTCGGCGAGGTTCGCCAGGGTCTGGATATGCGGACGCAGGTCGTCTGCGCCGAGCGCGCAGTTGAAGCCCACCGACAGCGGCCGCGCATGGCGCACCGAGTAGTAGAACGCCTCGGCGGTCTGGCCCGACAGGGTGCGGCCGGAGCGGTCGGTGATGGTGCCGGAGATCATCACCGGCATCCGCGCACCACGCTGGTGGAACAGCTCGCTCAGCGCGAACAGTGCAGCCTTGGCGTTCAGGGTGTCGAAGATCGTCTCGACCATGATCACATCGGCGCCGCCGTCGATCAGGCCGTTGGCGGATTCGGTGTAGTTTTCGGCCAGTTCCTCGAACGTGACGTTGCGAAAGCCCGGGTCGTTGACGTCCGGCGACAGCGAGGCGGTGCGGCTGGTCGGGCCGAGCACGCCGATCACGAAGCGCGGCTGGTGCGGGGTTTTCGCGGTCATCGCATCGCAGGCAGCGCGGGCGAGGCGGGCGCCTTCGAGGTTCAATTCGTGCGCCAGGTGCTGCAGCTTGTAGTCGGCCTGGCTGATCCGGGTCGAGTTGAAGGTGTTGGTCTCGATCAGGTCGGCACCGGCTTCCAGGTAGGCATCGTGCACGCCGCGGATGATCTCCGGCTTGGTCAGCGTGAGCAGGTCGTTGTTGCCCTTGAGATCGCAGCCGCCGGGGTGGGCATGGTTGTCGTGGATCTGCGCATGGCCGTCGTGACCATGTTCGAAGCGCTCGCCGCGAAAACCACCTTCGTCCAGTTCATGCGCCTGCAGCATGGTGCCCATGCCGCCGTCGAGGATCAGGATGCGCCGATGCAGCGCCTGCTCCAGCAGGGCGACGCGTTCGGGGTGGAGCCAGGGCAACGTACTCATCAAAACTTCCTTTGGTTAAGCGGTACAGCAGTGTTCAGGCCGGCTTGCGTGCGAGCAGACTGATCACTTCGAAATGCGGCGCCTTGCGCTCGCGGCTGAGCCGGTTGCAGCTCAGTACGTCGAGGCCGGCGGCACGCGCGTACCCATCGAGCTGCTCGCCGCTGAAGCCGAGATTGCGATGGTCGAACGGTTCGACCGCGGCGCGATGGTCGTGCTGACCCAGCGTCACGGCGAGCAGGCGGCCGCCGGGGCGCAGCAGCCGTGCTGCCTCGGCCACCGCCTGCGCCGGATGCTCGGCGTAGGTCAGCGCATGCAGCATCAGCACAAGGTCGAAGCGTTGTTCGCCCAGCTCCAGTGCATGCATGTCGCCCTGGCGTACCTGCACATTGGCGAATGACTTGAGGCGCTTTGCGGCGGCCTCGACCACGCGTTCGCTTGAGTCGACGCAGACGATCGAATGTGCGTGCGGCGCCAGCAGTTCGGCGGTGATGCCGTCGCCGGAGGCGATGTCGAGCACGTCGCCGGTGCCCAGCAACTGCAGCAGCGAGCGCGCCAGCGTTTCCCAGGTGCGGCCGGGCGAGTAGTGGCGCTCCATGTCGCCGGCCACGGTATCGGCCCAGCCTTCCTCGCGCGCACGGTTCGCCAGCACGCCGGGCAGGCGTGCGCTGTCCTCGCGCAGCAAGGCGTCGTCGATGCTTTCGCGCAGCGAGACGAGCAGGCTGTGCTGTGCCTCGTCGCCCTCGATGTTGGCGCGGTAATACGCGGACACGCCGGCGCGGCGGTCGCGTACCAGCCCGGATTCCTTCAGCTTGGCCAGATGAGTGGACACGCGCGGTTGCGCCAGATGCAGCACCGCGGCCAGCTCGGCCACCGTGAGTTCTTCATGTTCAAGCAGCGCCAGCAGGCGCACGCGGGTGGGGTCGGCCAGCAGCCGGAGCACGCTGGAGGCAGTCGCCAGATCCATCGGGCATCCTTGTATCGCGATAAAGAGATAACAAGTCTGGCCTTGGTTTGCTGGGCCGTCAAGCGAAGCGACGGTTTTGCTTTTTGCAGGAGCGCACCTCTGTGTGCGAAAGCTTTTAAGCAGCAACCGTGAGGCATTCGCGCACAGGGTGTGTTCCTGCACAGATTTGCGGCCAACGAGGATAGGCACGACGCCGATTGCGCGGGCCGCTAGAATAACCGGCTGGTCCGTGGGACCCACCCGTTTCCGTCTTGATCAGCCGCCTGTTCGCGGCGCTTGGGAGTAGTGCATGGATTTCCGATTTACCGAAGACCAGCTGTCGATCCAGTCGATCGCCCGCGACTTTGCGCAGAAGCGCATCGTGCCGGTGGCGGCCGAGCTGGACGCCAAGGGTGAGTTTCCGCTGGACAACATCCGCGAGATGGGCCAGCTCGGCCTGATGGGCATCGAGGTGCCGCACGAGTACGGCGGCGCCGGCATGGATCCGATCGCCTATGTGCTGGCGATGATCGAGATCGCTTCCGCCGATGCGGCTACCGCCACGATCATGTCGGTGAACAATTCGCTGTTCTGCAACGGCATCCTCAAGCATGGCAACGAGGAGCAGAAGCAGAAGTACGTGCGTGCGATCGCAACCGGCGAAGCGATTGGTGCGTATGCGCTGACCGAGCCGCAGTCCGGCTCCGACGCTTCGGCCATGCATACCCGCGCCAGCAAGAACGCGGACGGCGACTGGGTGATCAATGGCAAGAAGAGCTGGATCACCTCCGGCCCGGTGGCGCGCTACATCATCCTGTTCGCCATCTCCACGCCGGGCATCGGCGCCAAGGGCGTGTCGGCCTTCATCGTCGACACCCAGCTGCCCGGCTTCCATACCGGCAAGATCGAGCCGAAGCTGGGCATTCGCGCCTCCGCCACCTGCGAGATCGAGTTCACCGATTACGTCCTGCCGAAGGAAAATCTGCTGGGCGAGGAAGGCAAGGGCTTCTCGATCGCGATGGGTGTGCTTGATGCCGGTCGCATCGGCATTGCCTCGCAGGCCGTGGGCATCGCCCGCGCCGCGTACGAGGCCACGTTGCAATGGTCGCGTGACCGCAAAGCGTTCGGCGCGCCGATCGGCACGTTCCAGATGACCCAGTCGAAGATCGCCGACATGAAGTGCAAGCTGGATGCAGCGACCCTGCTGACGCTGCGCGCCGCGTGGGCCAAGGGCGAGACCGAAAAGCACGGCGGGCGCTTCGGTACCGAGGCGGCAGTGGCCAAGCTCACCGCGTCGGAAGCGGCGATGTGGATCAGCCACCAGGCCGTGCAGATCCACGGCGGCATGGGCTATTCGAAGGAAATGCCGCTGGAGCGCTACTTTCGCGACGCCAAGATCACCGAGATCTACGAAGGTACCAGCGAGATCCAGCGCATGGTGATTGCGCGCGCGGAGACTGGCCTGCGCTGACGGTGTCATGCAGGAGCCCGCGATGCGCGCTCCTGTATTCATCGAGGTGGAAACGAAGAAGCCCGGCAGTGTCCCTGCCGGGCTTCTTCGTTTTGGTTCTACTTCAGGCTCCGCGACGCGGATCCGAATCGAACGACTGCATGCCATTGTGGGTTTGCGCGGCCGACGGTGTATTGCCGTCCATCTTGTCGCCTAGCAGGCGACGCACCACCACATAGAACACCGGGATCAGCAGCACGCCGAGGAAGGTGGCGAACAGCATGCCGCCGATCACGCCGGTGCCGATGGCGTGACGCGCATTGGCGCCGGCGCCGCTGGAGATGAACAGCGGGAACACGCCGAGGATGAAGGCCAGCGAGGTCATCAGGATCGGCCGCAGGCGCAGTCGGGCTGCATCGACGGTCGCTTCGCGCAGAGTACGTCCGGCCTTCTGCTCGGCCACGGCGAACTCCACGATCAGGATTGCGTTCTTCGCCGCCAGGCCGATCACCGTGATCATGCCGATCTTGAAGTAGATGTCGTCGGGCAGGCCGCGCAGCAGGGTGAACACCACCGTGCCGAGCAGGCCCAGTGGCACCACCAGCAGCACCGAGACCGGGATCGACCAGCTTTCATACAGCGCAGCCAGTGCCAGGAACACGATCACGATCGACAGCACCATCAGCAGCGTGGCGGCATTGCCGGAAAGGATTTCCTGGTAGGACTGGCCGGTC
>DAHUXL010000268.1 GCA_027307195.1 Rhodanobacter sp.
TCCGGGTCCGAACGATACGGTCGAGATCAACTACACAGGTACCTTCGTCGACGGTACGGTGTTTGATGCTTCGGCCAAACACAATCCGCCGGGCGCTGCCAAGATTCCGCTGGCTGGCGTGATTCCGGGCTTCCGCGAAGGCCTGCAACTGATGCAGATCGGTGGTCATTACAAGCTGTTCATTCCGTCCTCGCTGGCCTACGGTGCCGAGCCGCAGCCGCCGATGCCGCCGAATGCCACGTTGATCTTCGACGTGACCCTGGTCAGCACCGGCCCGACACCGGCTGGCGCAGCTCCAGGCGGCAAGTAATAAAGCAGTCGCGGTTTCACGACCGTGCAAGCCGGAAGGGCGCGAAGCGATTCGCGCCCTTCTGCTTTGTGGGGGCCACGCACAGCCTCGGTTACCCGCTACGCGGTTAGAATAGACGGCTGGTTTTCGAGGGAGTCGCCACAACGATGATGAAGGTCACTATTTTCGGTACCGGCTATGTCGGTCTGGTCACCGGCGCCTGTCTGGCCGAAATGGGCAATCATGTGGTCTGCGTCGATATCGATACGGCCAAGGTTGAACGCCTGAAGCGTGGTGAGATCCCCATCTTCGAGCCGGGTCTGGAGTCGATCGTCCGGCGCAACCATGTCGGCGGGCGACTCGATTTCACCACCGATGCCGCCCCGGCGATTGCGCATGCCGAGGTGATCTTCATCGCTGTCGGCACACCACCGGACGAGGATGGCAGCGCGGATCTGCAGTACGTGCTGGCCGTGGCCGGAACCGTTGGCCGGCATCTGGATCGCTACGCCGTGGTGGTGAACAAGTCGACCGTGCCGGTCGGCACCGCCGACCGCGTGCGTGAAGCGGTGGCTGCGGAATTGGCCGCGCGTCACGCCACGGTCGAGTTCGACGTGGTGTCGAACCCGGAATTCCTGAAGGAAGGCGCAGCAGTGGACGACTGCCTGCGGCCGGACCGGATCATCGTGGGCGCCTCCAGCGCACGCGCGGTGGCGGTGTTGCGCAAGCTGTATGCGCCGTTCAACCGCAACCATGATCGTATGGTGGTGATGGACGAGCGCTCGGCCGAACTGACCAAGTACGCTGCCAATGCGATGCTGGCGACCAAGATCAGTTTCATGAACGAGATCGCGAACATCGCCGAACGGGTCGGCGCCGATGTGGAGCTGGTACGACAGGGCATCGGTTCGGATCCGCGGATCGGCTATCACTTCATTTACCCCGGTGCCGGCTATGGCGGTTCGTGTTTTCCCAAGGACGTGCAGGCGCTGGAGCGCACGGCGCACAGTTACGGCTATGAAGCGCGCCTGCTTGGCGCGGTCGAGGCGGTCAACCGGCAGCAGAAGACCAAGCTGTTCGAATTGATCTCGCATCACTTCAACGGTGCACTGGCGGGCAAGACGATCGCGCTGTGGGGACTGGCGTTCAAGCCGAATACCGACGACATGCGCGAAGCCTCCAGCCGACAGTTGATGGAAGCGTTGTGGAGTGTCGGTGCGAAGGTGCGTGCGTTCGATCCGGAAGCGCGCGAAGAGACCCATCGACTATACGGGGATCGTGATGATCTGGTGTTGTGCGAGCACGCCGAAGATACTCTGCAAGGGGCCGACGTACTGGCGGTGGTCACCGAATGGAAGGCGTTTCGCAGCCCGGATTTTGCGGCTATCCGCGCCGCGCTGGCCGAGCCGGCCATCTTCGACGGGCGCAACCTGTATGAGCCGGCCACGGTGGAGGAGGCGGGACTGGCTTACTACGGTATCGGTCGTGGCCGCAGCCTGCAGATGCGTCGATGAGTGATCGCGACGAGATGATCGAACAGCGGCTCAACGAGATGGAGGTCAAGCTGACTTTCATCGACGACGCGGTGCAGGCGTTGACGGCGGCGGACGCCGACCAGTCGCAACGCATTGCCGCACTGGAGCGGGCGCTGCGCGATCTGCGTGGCGAACTCTCGTCGATGCGTACCGCGCCGGCGGATGACCCGCACAACGAGCCGCCGCCCCCGCACTACTGATATCCCATACCGATCACGGAACACCAGCATGGCCGATTCCCTGCGCGATCAGCTGCTCAAGAGCGGCATCGTGAAAGAGGTTCAACAGAACCGGGCTCAACAGGACCGGGTCCGCGAGCCGAAACGCCCGCCGTCTCCACCGTCCGGCAAGCCCGCGCGCAAGGGCGGCGGCAAGCCGCATGCGCCGTCGCACGCGGCACGGCCGTCGGGCCAGAGTCGGGAGGAAATCGATCTGGCCAGGGCCTATGCGATACGCGCGCAGACCGAGGCGAACGAACGCAAGCGGATCGAGCAGGAGGCCGCCGAACAGGCCAGGCTGCGGCGCGAGCGCAAGTTGCAGATCCAGCAATTGCTCGACGGCAAGGCGTTGAACAAGGTCGAGGCCGACCAGCCGCGCAATTTCGAATACGGCGGCAAGATCCGTCGCGTGCATGTCGACGCAGCACAGCTGGCGGCACTCAATGCCGGCGAGCTGGGCGTGGTGCAGCAGGCCGGTCGTTACCTGCTGGTCAGTCGCGAGATTGCCGAACAGGTGCGAGCCATCGATGCGCATCTGGTGGCGCTGCTGGTTGATCCGAATGCGAGCGGCATGGGCGATGATGGCGTGCCTGACGATCTGATGTGGTGATGGTGGTTATGGCGCAGTTGAAGTCGGCACCATAAAAAAAAGCCCGGCTGTGCCGGGCGTTTTTACTTGAACGTGCCAGTCCTGCTCAGTTCGCGGGAGCGTCCGGTGTGTCGAAGCCACTCCGTGCCAGCGCCGGGTGATCCCAGCCGGTCTTCGGCTTGAAGCGGTCACCGTAACGCTGGGCCAGCTGTTCCAGTCGGGCCTTGAGTTTGTCGACGCCTTCGCTGCGTGCGTACTGGATCGGGCCGCCGCGGAATGGCGCGAAGCCGGTGCCGAAAATCACGCCGGCATCGAGCAGGTCGGCATCATCGACCACGCTGTCGGCGAGGCAGGCGATCGCCTCGTTGACCATCGGCAGGATCATGCGCTCCTGCAGGTCCGGCGGCGGCATGTAGTCCTTGTCGACCTCGGGTTTCTGCGGCTTCCCGTCCTGCCAGACATACAGGCCCTGGCCGTCCTTCTTGCCGCGCTTGCCGGCTTCAAGTTTGTCGTCCAGACCCGGTGGCACTTCCAGTCCGAGGAACGGCGCAAGCTCCTTGCCAACCGAGGCGCAGACGTCCAGACCGACGGTGTCGGCCAGTTCGATCGGACCCATCGGCATGCCGAATTTCTTTGCTTCGCGGTCCAGCACCGGGCCGGGTACGCCCTCGCTGTAAAGGCGCATCGCCTCAAGCAGATACGGCATCAGGATGCGATTGACCAGGAAGCCCGGTGTGCCCTTGACCGCCACCGGCAACTTGCCGATCGCCTTGCAGAACGCCAGCGCACGCTTCTCGATGGCCGGGTCGAGCTGGTCGTGGCGCACCACTTCGACCAGCGGCATCTGCGCGACCGGATTGAAGAAGTGCAGACCGAGGAAGCGCTGCGGCGCTTTCAGGCCTTCGCGCAATTGATCCAGCGGAATGCTGGACGTGTTGCTGGCAAGGATCTCGTCGGTCTGGAACTGCGGCTCGATGGTGCCATACAGCTCGCGCTTGGCCGTGGCATTCTCGTAGATCGCCTCGATCGCCAGATCGGCCGAAGCGATGCCTTTGCCGTCGACATCGGCGCGCAGGCGACGGACGGTGGCCTCGATCTTCTCCGGCGTCTTCAGCTTCTTTTCGTACAACTGGCGGGCACGATCCAGCGCAGGCTGGATGTATTTCATCTCGCGGTCCTGCAGGGTCACGTCGAAGCCCTTGAACGCGGCCCATGCGGCGATGTCGCCACCCATCACGCCGGCACCGACCACGTGCACGTGCTTGATGCCGGGATCGGTCCCGCCACCCTGACCCTTCAGCCGTTCCTGCAGGAAGAAGATGCGGATCAGGTTCTGCGCGGTCGGCGTCTTCGCCAGCTTGGCCACCGAGCGCGCTTCGAGTTTCAGCCGCTGCTGGATATTGGAACCACCGCGTTTCCACACGTCGATCATCGCGAAAGGCGCGGGGTAGTGCTCCTTGCGGACTTTCGCGGCGGTCTGCTTGAACACCATCGGTGCGAGGATCTGGCGGGCCAGCCAGGTGTTGCTGGCCCAGGCCTTGGCGCGCCGCGCGAAGGGATGGGTTTGCGGGCGACGCAGCAACAGGCGTGCCTCCACCAGCAACTCCTCGGGACGTGCCGTGCGATCGATCACGCCCAATGCCAGCGCCCGTTTGGCCGACAGCGGTTTGCCCGTCAGCATCAGCGGCAGTGCTTCGGTGGCGCCGATCAGGCGTGGCAGGCGTGCGGTACCACCCCAGCCGGGATGGATGCCCAGCATCACTTCGGGCAGTGCGATCCGGGTCTTGTCATCGTCGGCGGCGATGCGCTGGCGACAGGCCAGGACCAGTTCGGTGCCGCCACCCATGCAGGCGCCGTGTATGGCAGCCACGGTGGGACAGGGCAATCGTGCCAGCGATTCATAGACGCGCTGGCCGTGCTCGATGTTCTCCAGCACGGTGTCATGCCTGGCGTACTCGACGAAAGCCTTGATGTCGGCACCCACCGCAAAGCCTGATGGCTTGGCCGAATGGATGATGACGCCAGCCGGCTTGTCGATCGCCAGCCGCTCGACGATCTGCTCCAGCTCATCCAGTACCGCGCGCGAGATCGCATTGACGCTGCTGTTGGCGCGGTCGAGCGTCAGTGTGACAACGCCATCGTCGCCTTCGCTGGTCTTCCAGTGGTTGAAGCGCAATCCTTCGAACATGGGCATACAGGCATGGTGGAGGAGGTCTGAACCATACCGTTCTGCCGCCTTGATTGCGAGTTGTGACGGGCTTGCTTGACCACACCGTGGCACCAGTGTGAAATCGGGTAACCGCCGGAAAGCGGCCAGCCGGGGCCGGCTGAGCGGGGCATGCGGTCGCGCTATGGGCCACACATGCTGAACAATCAAGCAACTCATCGTGGTTCAATGGACCATGTAATGGTCTGGCAATCCCCGACAAGCCACGCGGTCCATTGCTGGCATGACAATTCACATGGCACTACTGCCGACGCTACGGGACGGGGACGCAATGACTTCCGCAATGGCCTCCGTTTCACCGCACGCCGGCACCGAGATCTTCGAGCGGATTCTGGCCGCTCCCAGCGGCCTGGTCGTACTGGACAGCAAGGATGTCCACGCCTTGATCGACCAGTTTCGTGCGATTGCCCGGCATACCGGACAGGCGGTGTATCTGTGGCAGCCCGACACAGGCCTGGGCAGCCTGCGCGACGCGCATGCACGGGTACCGGATTGCCAGCGCCTGGGCAATGCACTGCGCTACATGCAGCAGAGCATGCACTTCGGGGTCTATTTCCTGCTGGGGCTGGAATTGCCGTTGTCGGCGATGGACGCCACCTTGCTGCGCCAGCTTGCCCGTGCGCCGAAGGAGCATCTGCGCCGCGTCGTGCTGATCGACGCGCCGGCGGCCTTGGCCGAACACCTGGGAGAGACGGCCGTGCGCTTGAGCAGTGAAGACAGCCAGCCGCGGCGCCTGCGCCTGCGCGATGGCCGCTGGCTGGTCTGAGGCGGACACGTCGATGAACTCCGGCATCCTGGTAGTCGCTGCACAGCGCGAATTGCGTCGCAGCCTGTTCGATGCACTCGATCAGGCGGGCTATGCGCAGATCCACAGTGCGCGCGATGTGGCGCACGCGGCGATCCTGCTGGAGGGCCGCCCGTCATTGCCGCCACTGCAACTGATGGTGATGGTGCTGACCGGCGATGAGCAGCAGACTCGGAGCAGTTGCGAGCAACTGCGGCGTCTGCCGGGTGGGGCCGATACGCCACTGATTCTCGTGCTGGCCGAGGAAGCTTCAATCAGTCCGGCCGACCTGCCGGCGGGGATCGCGGACTGGCTTTCTGCCGCCCAGATCGGCAACGAACTGGTGGCGCGCTGGCGTCGCTCGCAAAGCGGCGATCCGGGCTCGCGCAAATTGGCTGTCGCGCCAGCCGGTGATGTCCATGAGGATTACCGCTACGTCTTCGAGGAAGGCGACAGCGAGTGGCTGATTGCCGATGCGCTCACCCTCCGCCTGATCGAGGTCAGCCCGACGCTGGCCCGGCACAGCCGCATGCACGCCAGTCAGTGGGAAGGGCTGCCGCTGACCGGGGTGCTGCGTTTCGAGGGCATCCCGATCGCGCAGGTGCTGGCCGAGGCTGACCGCAGCTGGTATCCGTGCCAGCGCAAGTCGGCGCAGGGAGTCGACACCGGCCAGGCCAGTGTGAGGCGCATACGGCATGCCGGACGCGACGCGCTGGCGCTGATGTTCCGCAGCGATCGCGCCGATCTGCGTGCCGAGGCTGCCTTGTCGCTGCTGTCGCGGATATTCGCCTCGACCAGTGGCGTCGATGCGCAGATCGCGACCGGTCGCCTGTTGTTCGACGAACTGGGACTGGATTACCTCGCCGTTTGGTCGGCGCGTCAGGACGGTGCCGACGCACCGACCCAGCTGCTGCAGTTGTGGAACGGTGACGATCCGCCATGGCCACCAGCGCAGTTGCAGAGTTCCCTGCAGCTGGTGCTGGGTGGCAAGCCGGTCCTGTATCGGTCCGAGGCAAAACGGTTGGTACCGATCGATCCCTTGCTGCAGCAACTCGACCTGTCCGGCTTTGCCGGCTTGCCGCTGTACGATGAACGCCACACCGTGCTCGGCGCGATGCTGGCTGGCAGCCGCAAGAGCTTCGGCGAGATGGGCATCATCGAGCCGGTATTGCGTTGCGCCGCGGCCCGTTTCGCGCAGGTGCTGGAGCTGGGACGCACGCGCGAGCAGGGTCGTGCCGAAGGCCTGGTCGACGCGTTGACCGGCTTGCCGAACCGGCTGCTGTTCAACGACCGGCTCGACACGATCATCCGCGAGGCGACCCGCAACGGCGAGTGCTTTGCCGTGCTGTTCGTCGACCTCGATCGCTTCAAGGCGATCAACGACACCTACGGCCATGCCGCTGGTGATCAGGTGTTGCGCATGGTCACGCAGCGTTTGTGCGGCAGCATCCGTGCCTCCGATACGGTGGCGCGCTATGCCGGCGACGAGTTCACCATCGTGTTGCGGCATATCGTCAAGAACGACGATGTATCGCGCGTGGCCGAAAAGATCGTGCAGGTGATGGAGACGCCGCTGTATCTCGATGACGGCACCGAGTTGCAGGTGACCGCGTCGATGGGGCTGAGCTTCTTCCCCGACGATGCAGGCGATGCGCAAACCCTGCTCAAGCATGCCGACGAGGCGATGTATGCAGCCAAGCACCTCGGTCGCAACAATTTCCAGATCTACGAAGTGAGCCCGGAGTACGCGCGGGAACATGGCATGGCGTTGAAAAGCCGCTTGCGCCATGCCGAAGGCAATGGTGAGCTGCGCGTGGTCTACCAGCCGCAGGTCAACACCGAGACCGAGGACATCGTCGGGATGGAGGCGCTGGTGCGCTGGGAACATCCCGAGCTGGGCATGATCAGCCCGGCGGTGTTCATCCCGCTGGCCGAGGAGACCGGCCTGATCGTCTCGATCGGCGAATGGGTGATGCATACCGCCTGCCGCCAGGCAAAGGAATGGGAGCAGCGTTATGGGCTGCGTCTGCGCCTTGGCGTGAACCTGTCCGCGGTACAGCTGATGGAGCCTCAGCTGCTGGATACCGTCGCCAAGGTGCTGCGCGAAACCGGCCTGGATCCCACCTTGCTGGAGATGGAGGTCACCGAAAGCATCAGCATCAAGGCTGCGCCGAACCTGGTGGAGAACCTGCACGCGCTGCACAAGCTGGGCTGCCATATCGCGATCGACGATTTCGGCACCGGTGCGGCATCGCTGGATTATCTGCGCCGCTTGCCGGCCGACCGGATCAAGATCGACCAGAGTTTCGTGCGCAATATCGGCGTCGATCCCGACGACGAGGCCATCGTGCGCGCCACCATCGAGATGGCCCATCGACTGAAGCGCGCCGTGGTGGCCGAAGGCGTGGAGATCGAGCAGCACATGCAGTTCCTGCGCACTCATGGCTGCGACGAGCTGCAGGGTTACCTGTTCTGCCGGCCGCTGCAGCCGATCAGCTTCGACAAGCTGCTGGCCGAACGGCAACGCCTGCTGGAAGGGCGTGTGGCCGAGCCGGCTTGAGCCTGTGACGGGCGTCCCCATAACTGCAAGCATGAGTCCATGACGGACTCGGGGGCAGCCTTTCCGCACATGACAACCAGCCAACAGTTGCTGCGTTATGGTGGATGGGCGATCCCCATGCATGCTGAACTCCGACGCCCGACTGCGGTCTGAGCGCCGCGTTCAGTTCAAAACAGCTCCGCAGCGGATGACGGCATTGACGACGGATACGGCCCGGATGGGCGAAAACGAACTGGATCGCGCGCTGGTCGAGCGTGTCCAGCAGGGAGACAAGCGGGCCTTCGACCTGCTGGTGCGCAAGTATCAGCACAAGGTGATCGGGCTGGTGTCGCGCTATGTGAGAAGCCATGCCGAGTGCGAGGACATTGCGCAGGAATCGTTCATCCGCGCATGGCGGGCGATCGGCTCGTTTCGCGGCGACAGCGCCTTCTATACCTGGCTGTACAAAATTGCGGTGAACACCGCCAAGAATCACCTGGTGGCGATGGGGCGGCGTCCGCCGGCCGGCGATATCGACGCCGATGACGCCGAGTTCATGGCCGGTGCCGAGCGCATGCATGACAGCGCCACACCCGAGCGCGAGCTGATGCGCCAGGAGATTGAACAATCCGTGTTTTCCACTGTCCAAGCCTTGCCCGAAGAGCTGCGGACAGCCATCACGCTGCGCGAGGTGGATGGCCTCAGCTACGATGAAATCGCCGAAGCGATGGGCTGCCCGATCGGTACGGTGCGTTCGCGTATCTTCCGGGCACGTGAAGCGATTGACGAAAAGCTGCGGCCCCTGTTGTCGGACCGCTGAGGATCAGACATGAATCAGGCAGACATGAACCAGGCGGACTTGAATCCAGATGCCCCGGAAAGTCTTTCCGCCGGCATCGATGGCGAGTTGTCGAAGGAGCAGCTGCGTTTCCTGCTGCGACGGCTCGATCACGATCCCTCGCTGCAGTTGAGTTGGGCGCGTTACCACATCGCGCGCGACAGCTTGCGCCGGCAGTTGCCGCCGCTGGCATCGGCCGGGTTTGCCGCGCGGGTGATGCAGGCGATCGAGCGAGAGTCGACGCCAGCGGTCGCGACGTCCCGGCGCAGTCACTGGCTACGCTGGTCCACTGGTGGTGCGATTGCCGCCAGCGTGGCTGCCGCGGCCTTGATGATCGGTCAGCCCACGGGCGATGCCGAGCGCATGACGGCATCCACCACGCAGCAGGCAAAGACGGTCGCCACCGTCATGTCGACCAGCCAGCCGACCGCTCCTGCTGCCGTGCCGCCATGGCTGAGCGGCAATTCCGCCGGACTGCTGAGTCAACAGGCCTCGGCTACGCTGGGTGCGCCATTCGGCCAGAACCAGCCGGCGTATGCGCGTCGTCTGTCGACCTACCCGCCGATGCATCGCTACCGCACGCTCGACAATAACGACGGCAGCTATCTGCTGCTGCTCGACCCCGAACAACAGGCCTCGGGTACCTCGCGTCAGGCTGCTGCCGTCGCGCACTAAGGCGAGTGCGCGCGTGATTGCCCGCGGCTCGTTCCCCCACTGGTTTCGCCGCCACCGGTCCGACGCATGGGCCGGCGGCAGGCGTGCATCCGGACCTGCCGCGACGCGCCATCGTTGAAGTCATTCCATCAGCCTGGAGTCTTGCCGGCTGAAGTCAACCAAGGAGGAGTCATGAAACATTCCATCTTGCGCACCCTGACGTGCTGTGCGTTGCTGGGTCTTGCCAGTGTCAGCGGGGTGCAGGCGCAAACCACGGCCGCGACGGCATTGCCGGATTTCACCGGCATCGTGCAGAAAAACGCACCTGCGGTGGTACATGTCGAGGCCAAGTACAACGGCGAAAAACAGGAAACGACGAGCCGCAGCACGCGTGGCAACGCGATGCCCGATCAGGGCATGCCCGACGATCCCCAGGCCGAAATCTTTCGCCGTTTCTTCGGCATGCCGATGATGCCGTCACCGCAGGAGCAGAAGCACACCTCGCTGGGTTCGGGCTTCATCATTTCCAGCGACGGCTACATCCTGACCAATAACCATGTCGTCGATCATGCGGACAAGATCACCGTGCGCCTGCAGGATCGACGCACGCTGACCGCCAGGGTGATCGGCACCGATCCTACCTACGACATCGCCGTGCTCAAGGTCGATGCCGGTGGCAGCCTGCCTGCGGTGAGCCTCGGCGATTCGCGCAGCCTGAAGCCGGGCCAGTGGGTGCTGGCGATCGGCTCGCCATTCGGTTTCGACTACACCGTGACCCAGGGCATCGTCAGCGCGGTGGGGCGCAACCTGGGTCAGCGCGACCAGCCGTATACCTCGTTCATCCAGACCGACGTGCCGATCAACCGCGGCAATTCCGGCGGCCCGCTGTTTGACCTGCAAGGTCGCGTGGTAGGCGTCAATTCGCAGATCTATTCCAATACCGGCGATTACATGGGCGTGTCGTTCTCGATCCCGATCGACGTAGCGATGAATGCGGTGCAGCAGATCAAGAGCAAGGGCTACGTGTCGCGTGGTCAGCTCGGTGTGACGATGGGGCCGGTCAGCGACGACATGGTCAAGGCGTTCAAGCTCGACAACGGTGCGGGTGCCGCAGTGGTCGATGTGAATCCGGACAGCGGTGCGGCCAGGGCCGGCATCCAGGCGGGCGACATCATCCTGTCCTACAACGGTCAACCACTGCAGCAGGCGGCCGACTTGCCGCCGCTGGTCGGCATGACCAGGCCGGGCAGCAAGGTTCCGGTGGAGATTCTGCGCAATGGCAAGAAGCAGACGCTCGAGGTCACCATCAGTGAGGCCTCGCGTGATCAGGCTGCGGTGAACCATCGGAGCGCCATGCCACCATCAAGCCAAAGCGGTTCGACGACGCTGGGCCTGACCGTGCAATCGCTGGACAATGACACCCGCAAGCAGTTGGGGCTGAAGTCGGAGCAGGGCGTGGTGATTGGCGGCATCACCGGCCCGGTGGCGGCACAGGCTGGTTTGCAGGCCGGCGACGTGATCCTGATGGTCAATCAGCAGAAGGTCGGCAGCGTGGCCGAGTTTCAGGCGGCGACCAAGGGAGTGAAGCCCGGCGATACGGTGCTGTTGCTGGTGCGTCGTGGCGACCAGAGCAACTTTATCGGCCTGACGATACCGGACGACAAGTAATCGGGCCGGGCCGAGCGCTTCAGCATGCGAGCGGCACGGGTACCCCGCCCACAGCGGGCGCCCGTCCCGCGTCGGTCGGCGCGGTGGCGAGGGCGGGTTCCATGCGATAATGCCGGGTTAGCATCACTCCTCGGTGATGTGTTGCTGCGCATGGTGCGCGGCAGTGAAATCCAAGCTCGACAGGCCGCCAGCGCTCCATGGAATTGATCCGCAACTTCTCCATCATTGCCCATATCGATCACGGCAAGTCCACGCTCGCCGATCGCATCATCCAGATCTGTGGCGGTCTGGCCGATCGCGAAATGGAAGCGCAGGTGCTGGACACCAACCCGATCGAGCGCGAGCGAGGCATCACCATCAAGGCGCAGTCGGTGTCGCTGCCGTACACCGCGCGCAATGGCAAGACCTATCAGCTGAACTTCATCGACACCCCCGGTCATGTCGACTTCTCGTATGAAGTCAGCCGCTCGCTGGCGGCCTGCGAAGGTGCGCTGCTGGTCGTCGATGCGGCGCAGGGTGTCGAGGCGCAGTCGGTGGCGAACTGCTACACCGCGGTGGAGATGGGCCTGGAAGTGGTGCCGGTGATCAACAAGATCGACCTGCCGACCGCTGACATCGAGAAAGTGAAGCTTGAGATCGAGGCAGTGATCGGCGTCGATGCCACCGATGCGGTGGCGATCAGTGCCAAGACCGGCCTGAACGTGGTCGAGGTGCTGGAGGCGATCGTCGCGCGCATTCCGCCGCCGAAGCCGCGTGATACCGACCGCCTTCAAGCGCTGATCATCGACTCCTGGTTCGACAATTATCTGGGCGTGGTGTCGCTGGTGCGCATCATGCAGGGCGAGATCAAGCCCGGCGACAAGCTGCTGGTGATGTCGACTGGCCGTACCCATGAAGTGGGCGATGTCGGTGTGTTCACGCCCAAGCGCAAGAAGCTGGACAAGCTCGGCGCCGGTGAGGTGGGTTGGATCAATGCCTCGATCAAGGACGTGCACGGCGCGCCGGTCGGCGACACGCTGACCCACGCCGGCAAGCCGGCCGACAGGGCGTTGCCCGGTTTCCAGACCATGCAGCCGCGCGTGTTCGCCGGCCTGTTCCCGGTGTCCTCGGATGACTATCCGGCGATGCGCGAGGCGCTGGACAAATTGCGCCTCAACGACGCCGCGCTGTTCTTCGAGCCCGAATCCTCCGAGGCGATGGGCTTCGGCTTCCGCTGCGGCTTCCTCGGCATGCTGCACATGGAGATCGTGCAGGAGCGGCTGGAGCGCGAATACGATCTGAACCTGATTACCACCGCGCCCACCGTGGTGTACGAGGTGCTCAAGACCGACGGCTCGATCCTGATGCTGGACAACCCGGCCAAGCTGCCGACGAACTCCAGTCTGGTGCAGGAGATCCGCGAACCGATCATCGTCGCCAACATCCTCACCCCGCCGGAGTACATCGGCAACGTGATCACGTTGTGCGAGGAGAAGCGCGGTGTGCAGCGTTCGATTCAGTACCTGGCAACTCAGGTGCAGATCAGCTACGAGATACCGCTGGCTGAAGTGGTGATGGATTTCTTCGACCGGCTCAAGTCCGTCTCGCGCGGTTACGCCTCGATGGACTATCACTTCGATCGTTTCGAGGCGGGTCCGTTCGTGCGTACCGATGTTCTGATCAACGGCGAGCGCGTCGATGCGCTGAGCCTGATCATGCATCGCACGCATGCCGAACGACGCGGCCGTGAGCTGGTCGAGCGCATGAAGGATCTGATCCCGCGTCAGCAGTTCGACGTGGCGATCCAGGCGGCGATCGGCGCGCAGATCGTCGCGCGTTCCACCGTGAAAGCGCTGCGCAAGAATGTGCTGGCCAAGTGTTACGGCGGCGACGTCAGCCGCAAGAAGAAATTGCTGGAGAAACAGAAAGAAGGCAAGAAGCGGATGAAGCAGGTCGGCCGGGTGGAGATTCCGCAGGAAGCCTTCCTCGCCGTACTGAGAGTGGATAAATAAGCCTGATCTAAATAAGCATGATCAGCGATGATCTGCCAGGCAACCTGGAGTTAAGGCATGGAATTTGATTTTTCGGCGATTCTGCTTGGCCTCACCGTGCTGTTCGGCGTGGTGTGGGGCCTGGATCGACTGTTCCTGTACAAGAAGCGCAAGGCGCGCCTCGACGCCTCGGGTGACGAGTATCGCGATCCGATGCCGGTGGACTGGGCCCGTTCGCTGTTTCCGGTGGTATTGGTGGTATTGCTGCTGCGTTCGTTCGTCGCAGAACCCTTCCGGATTCCGTCCGGCTCGATGATGCCGACGCTGGACGTGGGTGATTTCATCCTGGTCAACAAGTTCGCCTATGGCCTGCGCATGCCGGCGTTCAACAACAAGTTCGTCAGCCTGGACGAACCGAAGCGCGGCGACGTGGTGGTGTTCCGTTTTCCCGGCTATCTGTGCCAGGACGGCGGCGCGCTGGTACGCAGCGGCGACATGAGCTGCAACGATCCGCACGCGCCGGTGCCGCAACAGAACTGGATCAAGCGGGTGATCGGCCTGCCGGGCGACAGCATCGAGGTGCATGGCGCTGAGCTGCTGATCAACGGCCAGCGCGTGACGGCTGACGAGATCGGCCCGTATCAGGGCAACCCGCAGCGCAGCGTGGACCAGATCATGCTGAACATGGGCGCCACGGTCTGGACCGAGCACCTGCATCGCGAGGATGGCAGCGTGGTCAACCACACCACGGCGCAGATGCCGGCCTACACCACGCCCAACTCGATTCCCAACGACCGGGTGCCCTCGAAGGTGCCGGCGGGCTGCTATCTGGTGATGGGCGACAACCGCAACGACAGCCTCGACAGCCGCTGGTGGGGCTGCATGCCGGAACAGAACCTGGCCGGCAAGGCGTTCCTGATCTGGATGAGCTGGAAGGGTTGGGGCACCGGTGGCGTGGATTTCTCGCGGATCGGTACGGTGATCCACTGAGTTGTCGATGGACCAAAGCGTGATGGAGTCGAAACGTCCCGTACGCGCAGGTTGCCAACAGTGCGAGAATCCGCTGGCATAATCGGCACGACAAACATCCATAGACGATGGGCACGCCGCAGCACGCGGCATAGCGAGGGGACTATGAAATCAAAGCAGTCGGGCGTCACCCTGATCGGGTTCCTGTTCATCATGGCCATCGTGGGCTTTTTTGCCTTCATGGCGATGAAGTTGTTTCCGTCGTATTCCGAATACATGGGCGTGGTCAAGGCGATGAACCAGGTGGCCACCGAAGGCACCAGTGGCAAGTCACTGGATGGCATCCGTCGCGAACTGATGTTCAAGATGAATTTTCAGTATGTCGATGACGCCACCATCAAGCCCGCCAACATCACCATCAAGCGTGATGCCGGTGGTGCCAGCCAGCTGCAGGTGGCCTACGACAAGGACATTCCGTTCATGTACAACATCGACTTCCTGCTGCACTTCAACAAGAGCGTGCCGTTGCAGGGCAATGTGGAACAGTAA
>DAHUXL010000058.1 GCA_027307195.1 Rhodanobacter sp.
TGCTCGTCGAGGAATTGCAGCAGCTCGGCCAGCGGCGCGGCCGGATTGCGCGGCTTGCCGTCGCGCACGCCTTCGCCGACGAAGCTGATGTGCAGCACGTCGCGCGCGGACATCATCGCTTCGAGGAACAGGTAGCGGTCCTCGCTACGGGTGTCGCGGTCGCCGCGGCGTGGCTGGCTAAGTATCCTGTTGAGGCCGGCGTCGTTGCCGGGGCGCGGGAACTCTCCCTCGTTCATGCCGAGCAGGCAGACCACCCGGAACGGGATCGAGCGTTGCGGCACCAGTCCGCAGAAGGTCACCCCGCCAAGCAGGAAGGACTGGCGTTCCGGCACTGCGTCGAGCGCACCGCGCACCGCTTCGCGCACCACGCTCCACGGCAACGGTGTCTGGATGCCGACCTCCGCCGCCTGGCTGCCGAGGCTGGCGGCGAGTCGGCGCAGCGCGTCGAGCGCGTTGTTCTCGGTGGTATCGCGCAGGTCAGCGAGGAACAGTGCGTCGATCAGTTCCAGCAGCCACTGACTCCACGCGGCAAGCGGTCGCGCGCTGGCGAATTCGCCGCGCGCCTGGCGCAGTTCATCGAGCAGGCGATCGAACTGGCCCAGCGCCTCGACCGCGTTGCCGGAGACGCCGTCCAGCGGCAAGATTCCGTCCAGCAGTTCGCAGTCAGCGTCCTGTCCGACGATCAGCCCGGCATACATGCGGTCAAAGCCGAACTGCCACGAATTCGCGTCGGTCGCGGCGGCACCGACCTCAGCCTTCATCGCAGCATCCAGTCCCCATGCCACGCGCGCGCGGCGCAACCAGCGCTCCAGTGCATCGCGCCCGCTGGGGTCGATCGCGAAGCGTCGTGCCACGGCGGGCACGTCGAGGAAATCCAGCACCTCGCTGACCGTGAAGCGGCTTTCGGCCAGATCCAGCACCTGCGCAAAGGCACTCATCAACGGATGTGCACGCGCCAACCCGACGTCGGCCAGATGCCAGGGAATATGCGACGGATCGCTGCGGTACTGCGCCGGTTCGCCGAATACGGCGGCCAGGTACGGCGCATACGCGCTGATGTCCGGAGCCATTACCACGATGTCGCGATGCTGCAGGCTCGGATCGTCGGCGAGGCAGCGCAGCAGGCTGTTCTTCAACACCTCCAACTCGCGCAGGCGGGTGTGGCAGGCGTGCACGCGCAGGCTGGGGTCGTCGCGCAAGGCAGGCAGGAGTGCTTCCACCGGGGCGCCATCGGTGACCTGTTCGCGCAGCGCTGCGCCGACCAGTTCCGGCTGCAGGCAGCGGATGCTGGACTGCAGTTGCGCCAGCAGGGAGGTTTCGCCGGGCAGCGGCTCGGCGTCGTCGAGCGGATCGCGTTCGTCGATCGCGTCGCATTCGTCCAGGGTCAGGCAGAAATCCTGCGCGATGCGGCCCAGCGCGACCAGCAGCGGATGGCCGACCTCGTAATACAGCGCGTCCGGATCGTCGGCGTGGGTCAGCAGGAAGCGCTGCTTGCGCAGGTAGACCCAGTGCTCGCGGCACGGGTCGGGAAAATACAGGTGCACGGGCGTATGCAACGCGGTGGCCTGCAGGGCCTGCAGTACATCCGGTGGCAGGTGGCTGACGCCGAACACGTGCAGCGGAGCATCGTTGGCCAGATCGCGACCCGCACGCAGTGCATCGAGCAGTACCGCGCTGCGCTGCGCACGATGTGGTCGATTGATCGACGTCTGCAGTGACTGCCACAGCGCTGCCTGCCAGTCACGCCCGTGCTGACCGGGATGCTGCTCCCACTCGAGGACCCAGTCCGGTCGATAGATCAGGTATTGCGTGTACAGCCCGGCCAGATGCTCGGCCAGCTGGAAGCCACGTCGCGCCGCATCGTCGCCGGCCAGGTAGGCGGTGACTTCCGGTGCCTTCAGCGTCGGCAACGCCATCAGCAGACGCCAGCGCAGCAACTCGTGCCGATACGCGCCGCCGACCAGGGCCTCGTCGCCGAGTGTGCGGCGGGCGGTACGCTCGAACCATTGCCACGGCAGGATCATGTCGTAATTGGCGGCAATCCCATGGCCGCCATGCGCACCGCTGCGCTGCGCGAACCGGCCAAGCAGCCAGCGTTGCAGGCCCGGGTGCGCCACCACGACGGTCTGTTTGGCCAGTGGATTGGCCGGTCGTTGCGCTTCCAGCTGCTGTGCCAGCTCGTCGGCCAGCCGATCGGTGCGGCTGCCGCGATGGACGATCAACCCGCCTGGGTTTTCCTTCATTCCTTGCTGCCCTGATGACGCCATGGATACAGCATACCGAGCCGCTGTCCCGTAGCCTGAGAATATTTCCTGATATTGATGTCTCAGGTGTCGATCCGACGATGGTTTGTTCGTCGTCTGGACAGAGCCAAGGGTTTCGGCTGGCCACGTTCACCCGTTGGCCCGAGCTTCCCATCCACGCTCCAGAGGAGACACGACAATGCGATTCATGGTGATAGTGAAAGCGGACAAGGACTCGGAAGCCGGCGTGATGCCGAGCGAGCAGCTGCTGACCGAGATGAGCAAGTACAACGAGGAGCTGGTGAAGGCCGGCATCATGCTGGCAGGCGAGGGCCTGCAGCCCAGCTCGAAGGGCGTGCGGGTGAAATTTTCCGGCCATCAGCGCACGGTGATCGACGGGCCATTCGCCGAGTCCAAGGAGCTGATTGCCGGCTTCTGGCTGTGGCAGGTGAAGTCGAAGGATGAAGCGATCGAATGGCTCAAGCGCGCCCCGTTCGACGGCGGCACCGAGGTCGAATTGCGCCAGGTGTTCGAGGCCGAGGATTTCGGCGCCGAGCTCACGCCCGAATTGCGTGAGCGGGAAGAACGGCTGCGGGCGCAGGTCGCAGCCAAATCTTGAGCGGGGCCTTGATCCGGCCCAACGGAAAATCGACGGAGCATTCCCATGCAACTGACCAATTACCTCATCTTCAACGGCAAGGCCGAAGCGGCATTCAAGTTCTACGAGCAATGCCTGCGCGGCAAGATCACCACGATGATGCGTTTCGGCGAAGCACCCGGCTGCGAGAACATGCCGGCGGCAACCCGCGACTGACTCATCCACGTGCGGCTGGAAATCGGCGACGAGGTGCTGATGGCTTCCGATTGCCCGCCCGATCGTCCGTACGACGGCATCAAGGGTTGTTCGGTATCGATCGCGGTGGACACGATGGCGGAAGGCGAACGCATCTTCAACGCGCTCAAGGAAGGCGGCACGGTGGAGATGCCGTACGAGAAGACCTTCTGGGCCGCGCGCTTCGGCGCGCTGGTCGACCAGTTCGGCGTGCCGTGGATGATCAATTGCGAGAAGGAAAGATAACCCCGGCTTCGGACAGCTTCGTCGGGCGGGCGCTGCCCACCCTGCGCGGCCGGGAGTCGTGCGATCCGAGACGGCCAAGGCAACTACCGCTCTTGCGTCGGCGGAAGGCAGATGGTGTGATCGGTCGTCATGACCACGACCGACACCCACCACGCCATCGACGCCGTCTGGCGGATCGAATCGGCCCGACTCATCGCAGGCCTTGCGCGCATGGTGCGCGACGTTGGGCTGGCCGAGGAGCTGGCGCAGGATGCGCTGGTCGTTGCACTGGAGCAGTGGCCGCAGTCGGGCGTGCCGGACAATCCCGGCGCGTGGCTGATGACCACCGCCAAGCGTCGCGCGATCGATCGCCTGCGCCGCAGCAAGTTGCTCGCGCGCAAGCACGTGGAGTTGATGTACGAGCTCGAGAGCGAGCAGGAACACGCCGTGTCACAGGTGGAAGCAGCTCTGGACGATCCGATCGGCGACGATCTGCTGCGCCTGATGTTCACTGCCTGTCATCCGGTGTTGTCGGTCGAGGCGCGCGTGGCGCTGACCTTGCGCCTGCTCGGCGGTCTGACCACCGAGGAGATCGCCCGCGCCTTCCTGGTGCCGGAACCGACGATCGCGCAGCGCATCGTGCGCGCCAAGCGCACTCTGGCCAAGGCCGAGGTGCCATTCGAAGTGCCGCGCGCCGAGGAGCTGGCGGAACGCCTGTCGTCGGTGCTCGAGGTGATCTATCTCGTGTTCAACGAAGGCTATTCCGCGACGGCCGGCAGCGACTGGATGCGGCCGGCGCTATGCGAGGAGGCGCTGCGACTGGGTCGCGTGCTGGTCGGGCTCGCGCCGCGCGAACCGGAGGTGCACGGACTGGTCGCGCTGATGGAAATCCAGGCCTCGCGTTCGCGCGCCCGCGTCAATGGCAAGGGCGAACCGATCCTGCTGCTGGAGCAGAATCGTGCACAATGGGATCGGTTGTTGATTCGCCGTGGTCTTGCGGCGCTCGATCATGCCGAAAAGCTGGGCGGCGCGCGCGGGCCGTACGCGCTGCAGGCCGCTATCGCCGCCTGTCACGCGCGCGCACTGGTAGCAGACGACACGGATTGGGGCCGCATTGCGGCGTTGTACGAAGTGCTCGCGCAAGTCGCGCCCTCTCCCATCGTGGAGCTGAATCGTGCGGTAGCCGTTGCGATGGCGTTCGGCCCTGCCGCTGGCCTGGAACGGGTCGACGCGCTGATTGCCGAGCCAACCCTGGCGAACTATCACCTGCTGCCGACGGTGCGCGGCGACTTGCTGGTCAAGCTGGGTCGATCTGGTGAGGCCCTTGCGGAGTTCGAGCGCGCCGCCGGACTCACACAAAACATGCGCGAGCGCGAACTGCTGCTGGTGCGTGCACGCGCATGCGCGGATGGAACACCCACCTCATCTCCGCGATGAAGAAATTGCATGCTTCATGGACAGTGCCACCGGCAGGCGGGTCATCTCGTTCAAAGAGTGGCTTTCTGCGTGCTGCGCAGTGCATCCACCGCCGACGCTGCGTTCACCTGGAGCGTCCCGTTGGTGACTTTGCTGCTTCGTAGCAAAAGATCATGAACCGTGCGCGCATCCAGTCCTGGTGCGAGAGACAGCAATAAACCGGCAATGCCGCTCACATGCGCAGAGGCCATGGATGATCCGGAAGTGAAGTCATACCCACCGCCGGGCTGAGTCGTCAGAATGTCGTTTCCGGGAGCGCTCAACACGCCGGGCGGTGCTGCCGAGGCGCCACTCACGCGAACGACAATCACCCCGGGTGCATTGGCGGGGAATCCGTCGACGGTTCCATCCGGTGGCATCGCCGTGATCACGATGCGACCCTGGCTGAGCAATTTGGCAAGCAGCAAATTGAGTAGCGGATCTGCAGGTCCGCCCAGGCTCATGTTGACGACACGGGCATCCGTATCAAGAACCGCCGCCAGCGCTTTGGCGAGGGTGAATGAGTTGCAGCGTGCGCCGGCATGGGGCGCCGGCGGATACCAGCATGCCTTGTAAACGCTGAGTGTGGCACTCGGTGCCATCCCGACAATACCTTGATGATTGTCGGCGTCTGCGGCGATGACGCCCGCGACTTCCGTGCCATGACTATCGTGGTTGAACGCCGCCGCATCGTCATCAACCAGGTTGTGCACGTCGCGAATGCGCCCCTGCAGATCGAGATGCGTCGTGTCGACGCCTGTATCAACGATCGCAATATGAACCCCGTTGCCTTGACCGAGGTTTTGCGCGAGGGCGGCGTCAGTTTCCACGAAGCCACGTTGGAGATTGACGTAAGGATCGTTGTACTGGTGTGCGTCCTGCGATCTCTCCGAATAAACGGAATACTCGTGCAGTGGCTGTGCAAGTTGTACCCGATCGTCCTTGGCCAGCGCCTTGAGCAAGGCATCCTGGGTCATGCCGGAAGGTGGCTCGAACACGACGCAGTACACGCCGAGGGCTTTGATGGGCCAGCCGGTGACCTCGCGCAATCCGTAACTTTTCTTCAATGCCGCCAGCGTGGAGGCCGCGCGCTGACCGGCGCCGTAATACCTTGGCGCGGCATAACCGAGCAGACTGGAGCCAGCGTTTGTGGAAGGTGACTCAAGCGGATTGGCGACAGCCAGCACGATGTCGCGCTGACTGTCCATGGAGGACACGCTGGTGGTCGGTGTGTGGCCGAGGTTGGCGTGGTTGTTCGCTGACGCCATGAGGCGCGATGATGCGCACGCGCTCAAAGCCGCGGTTGCGACAAGGGTGAGGAAGCCGTATTTCATGGCGTGACGGCAACGGGCTCCGCCAGGCGGATGCCGCGAGTGGCGCGCAGCTGCTGCAATGCATGAGTTGTCGAATTGGAACTCGTGGGCGCGACCGTATAGGCACCCACATCGTTGGGACCGCCAACGACCTGCAAATGAAGGGTATGCAACAGCGCGTTCCAGTCGGCCAGGGTCATGGCCGCATCAGGTACGACACGGATGGTGCCGGTGGCAGCTGGCACCGGCTCCTGACTGAGTGTGCGATATGCAGGGTTGCCGCCGGTCGACCACAACTTCACGCCCAGCGCACCGATACTGAGCGCCTGGATCAGCACCACGGCGACCAGTGCCCGGCTCAACCAACTTCGCGAACGCGAACGGTAGGGCGCTTCCTGGGCGTCGGGCGTATCAAGGCGACCCAGCAAGCGCCTCAATCCGACGTTCGCGTCGAGCGAGATATCCGTGGGCAGCGACATGGCTTGCCGCAAACGACTTTGTTGTGCGAATTCCGTACGGCACGACTCGCACTGCGCCAGGTGGCCTTCCAGCCATGCGCCTTGCTCTGGCGTTGCACTGTCCTGCAGTACCCAGGGCATCGTGTCCCAGGCACGGACGCAGTCGCGGCCGGAATGCTTCGGGAATGTCATGGCGCGCCCTCCTTGTGCTTGGGCGAATCGCCTGCCAGCGCTGGAAGCACATTGCGCAGCTTGACTCGCGCGTGGAACAGGCGCGCCTTCACCGTGCCTACGGGGCACTGCATGATGACGGCAACATCGTCCAGGGTATGACCCACGCCATAGACCAGCTCGATCACCACGCGTTGATCCACGGACAGGTGATCGAGTCCCTTGCTCAGCCAGTCGCGCAACTCGCGATCTTCATCCAGATCATGCTCGGGGGTGCGCTGTTCCGACTGGGGATCGTCTTCGACCGGTTCGTCACCGTGTTGCCGCAGCGCTTTCAGCCCACAGCGATAGGCAATGCCCATCAACCATGTGGAAACGCGTGAGTCGCCGTGGAAGCTGCCGGCTTTCTGCCAGGCCACCCAGAAGCAGTCGTTGATGACTTCCTCGATGACATCGGGGCGTCGCGTCAAGCGGGACAGGAAGCGACACAACCTGCCGTGATAACTGCGATACAGCACGCTCAGCGCGGCGCGATCACCCGTCGACATGCGTTGAAGCAGCATGCGGTCGGTGACGTCAGCGTCGATATCGTCGTCGTTCATGGCTCGGTGGAGGTAATCGGACTGCGACGGATTTGCTAGGTAAGTACCCAACCAACGCAAAAAGGTTGCCTCTGCATCAAAAGGACCACGAAATCGTGGCGATCCAGGGCGATGCATCCAGGTTGGCCCATTGCTGCTGTGTTTCCGGGGCCGCCACGATGCGGTCGAGTTCTATCCGCCAGGGTCCATCGCTCCACAATAGTCCCACGTGACCGTAGCTGTAGTGGTCTGTGCGGGAGGAGTAGGCGTAGTTGGCGTAGGCGTGACTGGCGGGGCTGTTGTAAACGTGATGGTAGGGGCGATAGGGGGCCGCGAGGGATTGGGTGATGCCCGCGCCCGCGGAAAGGGAGAAGTGCCGCGCCAATGGCCAGTGGAGATTGATGTCGGCAGCACCACGCAGCGGCTGGTTCTTGGCGCCGATGACGTGGATGGCCGACAGGCCAAAGGTCAGCACGTCCCGGTAGCTCCAGCTGACCCCCGTTTCGGCTCGATCAAAGGCTCTTGAGCCGCCGGTACTGCTGGGATATCGGTAGTAGAGCAGGCTCACCTGCATTTGCCACTCGCTTGAAAGGGACCAATAGCGGGATGCCTGAGCCATGGCTTCCACCAGACGATTCGGCGAGCGTGTTTCCGTACTCCCCGACAGGCCCAGCGACCAACCTGATGGAAGGGACCGGGATGCAGTTCCCTCGGTCGGAAACGTCCAGGATGCGGCTCCCTGCAAGATGGGCGTATCGCCGGTAATCACCTGGCCCCGGTCGACCAACTGCGAACTGAGTGCTGCGATGCCGCTGAAGGTGGTTGACTGGGCATGAAGCGGCATGGAAAGACATGCCGCCATGGCCAATGACATGGAGCCAAGGCGGGCGCGGGTGACGAAAGTCCCCCGGATTCCGCGGTCAGTTACCTGTTTATGGCGCACGAAACCGCACCGTGGAAGCGGGCAGGGTCACGACGAAGTGACTTGGCCTTGATCTCGTATCGTTGACCCTGGTCATGGGGTGACTGGCCACGTTTGATGAAACCGGCAACGCGTTCCGAACCGAGACTGGCTCGACGCAGTTCAACGGGGAGTGTAACCGGGGCAGATTGCCCCGGGGCAGTCGGAGGATCCTCTACCCTGAATGCGCCGCCGGGTCGGGCAGCATTGCCCGGACCATTGCTCCATTTTCAACGCATCGACCAGTATCTGGCCGTTCCTGTTCGGTCGGCATGTCGGGCGACGGCGACGCCTGCTTCAGCGCGGTGTGGGATGGCATTCCTGATTCCTGCGCGGGGGACCTTGAGGCGGTTGCCCATAGCCCGCTCACTGCGTCGCGATGTAGGCTGACAGCGCCTGTATGTCCGCATCGCCGAGCGACTTAGCCACGCTCTGCATGATCAGCGCGTTGCTGGTGCCGCTGCGTGCGCCGCTGCCGAAATCGCCCAGCTCCTTGGTCACGTAGATCGCCGATTGGCCCTGCAAGCGCGGGAAAGTCGACCAGGGCGGCTGTGGCGCATCGCTCGGATACACCCGTGGCCCTTGCCCGGTTGGGCCGTGGCAACCCTGGCAGGGCGGTACGCCCTGGTCCGGATCCCCGTCGAGGAAGAGCCGTCCGCCGCGGGAGGCGGCATCGGCGTGACCGGCCGGTTTGGCCGGGAGCGCGGCGTAATAGGCGGCCAGGTTGCGCATGTCCGCGTCGCTCAGCGCGGCGGTCTGGCCGCTCATGATCGGGTCTTTGCGCTGGCCGCTCTTGAACGTCTTCAATTGCACATAGAGATAGGTCGCCGACTGACCGGCCAGATTCGGAAAATTCGGCGCGACGGCCACGCCCTGCGGCCCGTGGCAGGCGGCGCAGACGGCCGACTTCGCGTGGCCGGCCTGGACGTCGCCGATGATCGGGTGTTGCAGGCGCAGGTCGGTCCATGCCCCCGCCTTGCGTGCGGTGGCGCTGTCGGCCGCGACAGCGGAAAGCATCGGTAGCCACAGGGTGGCGGCCACCACCAGATGAAGAAATCGGTGCATGGAAGACATGGCGGCGTTCCCCTCAGAGCTTCAAGGTCACGAAGGCGCCCACCAGCAAGACATGCCAGTGCGGCTGCGGCCCCAGCTCGGTAAAGACGCGGTTGCCGACGATCAGGTCGGCAGGGATGCCGAAGCCGGCGTAGTGCCAGTCGGCGTAGTTGCCGAACTCGTATTTGCCGTACAGGCCAAGGCCCAGTCTCCGGGTCAGCGCCAGATTCAGATTGGCGGTGAGCGTCTGCATGCGATAGATGTTGGCGGGGAAGCTGTTGCCGACGTCCGCTGCGGTCAGGATCGACCGGTACACCGTGGAAATCGCCGCCAGGCTGGCGTAATCGTAGCTGTTGAGGCCGCGCGACCAGGTGTAGTCGTAGTTGAGATCGAGCCTGACGCGCGGCGAGAAGACATGGTTGAAGTGCGCGCCGGCGTTGGCGTCGCGCTCGTTGTCCGTCGCCGTCCAGAAATTGGCGTACGGAAAAAACGGGCCGCCGAACTGCATGTTGGCCTGGTCTGGCGAGGAGAAGGTCAGCGCCTCGTTGTCATTGACGTTGCCCTGCCTGAGCCGGCTCGATTCGGTGCCCGCGTAGACGCTCATCGAGGTCGCCGCCGTCGGTTCCCAGTCCCAGGAGACGTCCGCGCCGGTCGTGTCGGACGACTGCCGCCCGATATGCGCGCCATAGCGATGGCGATTGCCATACAGCGTGGCAGTGAAGGTGGCCGTGGTACCCAGCGGCACGGTCAGGATCGCCTTGAGCTTGCTCGCTTCGAGATTGCTCAAATCGTATTTGTACATCTGCGCGACGGTGAACGCGGTATAGCCATTCGCAGGCAAGACGTACCCGGGCCTGGATGGCGAATATGCAGCGAGGTACGGATCGGGGTTGTAGGGACCGCCCGTACGCTTCTGATATTCATAGCTGAGACGCAGAGTTGCGTTGCCGAAAGCCCTGGTATCCCAGCCCAGCTTGACGTGCTGGTCGTTGATATAAGTGCGTTCGCGCGGGTGTGGTGTCTGATGGTCGAGCAGGTAGCTTGCGCTCAGCGTGTTGTTCCGATCGATCCGGTAGCTGCCGCCCAGTTCCGTCTTGCGGTCGTTGTAGCTGAAGGGGATGTTGCTGATCTGCGCGAAATTGGACTGGTAAAGCGGGCTGCCGGGCTGGAACAGTCCGCTCTGGCCCCCGGTGGCAATCGGCTCCGCGCCGTTCTCGGGCACATAGCCGTATTGTCCGGTCAACGGGTTGTACATGGTGTAGCGCGTCATGTTGTTTTCGTCGCGCTGGCGCAGGTTGACGTGCCAGCTGAGCTTCGCGGTGGGACGGAAATCAAGGCGCAGGTTGAGCAGGCCGCTGTCGATGCGCGCATCACCGCCCTGCCGCGACAGCGCAGCCGTGGTGTTCCAGTCCGCGCAGGCAATCCCGGTCGTGCCGAGGAACTGTCCGCTCGGGCAATACATCGGGCTGAGCGGTGCCTGCAGTGCCTCGTTCTGCCGCATGCTGCTGTAGGCCGCCGAGACGGAGAACTCGCCGCGCCAGAGCTTCAGCGGATGCGAAGCCTCCAGTCGCACGTTGTAGTAGTTGTTGTCCGGCTCCAGCGACCAGGTGCCACCGGTGATCGCCGAGGTGGAGCCCGGCGCCACGGCAAAAGGCACGGCATAGTCCAGGGTGCTCTTGTGGTCGCGGAAGAACGAGCCGGTCATGGTGAAGTTGAACAGCCAGCCCGAGGCGCCCCCCTTGTTGCGCAACCCGAGGTTGACGTCGGTGGTGGTGAAATCGACCGGCCGCACCGTGTCGTACTGTCCGCCGGACGTGCCCGGTATGCTCGGTGTGCCTGGGCCGCCGGGCCCGGGGGCAACGAAGAAGTAGCTCAGGTACATCGGGCCGCCCCAATCGCGCTCACCCGTGCGGTTCTCATTGGTCACGCCGGCGTAGCCGATCCAGTTCCGGCTCAGTGCGCCCTCCCAGCTGACGCCCTCACTCCGGCGCGTCACCGACAAGGTCCTGCGCGGCCGGTTCGCCTCCACGGCCTGCACCTGGGCCAGCGTGCTGCCGGTGGCCAGACCGTTGGGCAGGGTCAGGTCGGTGGAGCCCACGCCGTTCCACAGCGGATAGGCCGTCGTGCTCAGCGCATGCGGGATGTCCCGGTAGAACGCCTCGACATGGTAGGTGCCGTAGCGGCCGGTGCGCAGGCGGTAGTACTGGTCCTGGCTGCTGATCCGGCTGCCGCGGAAGTCGACGTACTGGCCGGTCCTGTGGTTCAGGGCGGAGAACGCGAGCATGCCCAGCGCGGCACCGTCCTTCCACCCCGAGTACATGCGGAGGAATTCGTCGTTGCGGTCGCCACTGGTGTGGAGGTAGCCCAATTGGACCAGTCCCGCATAGGTCCAGTCGACCGTGCCGAGCGTGGCCTCGTCGGGTATCTGGTGGGGCCAGGGATAGAGCATGCCGCTTGGTGTGCGCAGCTGGCCGGCATGGAGGTAAGACATGCCTGCCGGATCCGGCATGGTGAACGCGCCCCAGCCGGTCGGGTCGAGGCTGTTGCCGAACTGGAGGTTGCCCACGCGCTGACTGTCGCTGGCATCGGTCTGTGCCAGCAGCGGCAAAGGACCGACCAGACCAAGTGCCAGGCCTAGCAGCGCAGTCAGAGGTTTACGCTTCAGCATCTCTCCGCCTTTTGCCTGATGGTCGTTCACTGGTGGAACTTGGCGCCATTGGGATTGTTCGAGCCGTGGATGTTGCTGTGGCAGCTCAGGCAGCTGCGCCCCATCACGCGCTCGTCGGGTACCAGTCCGTTGCGCAGGCCTTGGCGCGTCAACAGATCGTTGGGGTGGTCGCTGTTCGTGTGGCACTGCTGGCACAGCATCGGCACCGGCAGCGCCAGCAGATTTTCCTGGTTCGAGCCGTGGGGGCTATGGCAGTTGAGGCAGTTCTCACCCACCGGCGCGTGCTCGAACAGGAACGGACCGCGCTTCTCGGCATGACATGTGTTGCAGGTCTGATTGACCGTGTCGGTCTTCAGCAAAGGCTCGGTGATGCTGCCGTGGGGGTTATGGCAATCGACGCAGGAGATCTGTCCTTCCGGCAGCGGCATGTGCGAACGGCGGTTGAACTGGGCGCGGACGTCCTGATGGCAGGTCGCGCATACCTGGTTGATGGAGTCGTTCGCCAGCGCACCTTCAGCCGATTGCCGCGTCATCGGGTTGTGGCAGTCGGTGCATGAGAGCCCGCGCTCCTGGTGTACCGAGCCGATCCAGTGCTGGCGCGCGCCGCCGACGTGGCAGCTCAGGCAGGTGCGCGTCTGCACGTCGACCGGGGTTTTCGCGTCGTGCGTGTAGGCGATGATCAGGCCCGGCGCCGCGGGGTTCTTCGCATGCTCCGAGCCG
>DAHUXL010000007.1 GCA_027307195.1 Rhodanobacter sp.
CCGCTGATTGCGGCGGCGAGTTCGTCTGCGCCCGGAGCCTTCACGCCAGCCAACGGATCAAGCTATTCCGGCCCGACTCGGACGTGGTAGGCGCTGGGTATTGAGTATCGGCTGGATACGCGGATCGCGGGGCGGCGTGCACCCCGCGGCTTGATCAGAAACCCATGCCATACGGGTCGTTGCCGACCAGTTCCTGGTCGTTGCTGCCGCCTTCGGCCAGGCGGATCTTCAACGCCAGGCCATCGCGCGAATCGGACTTGCTGAGCGCCTCCTCCAGTTCCACGCGACCCTCCTTGTACAGACGGTAGAGCGACTGGTCGAACGTCTGCATGCCCTCCTGCAGGCTGCGATCCATTGCTTCCTTGATCTCGTGGATCTGGCCGCGGCGGATCATGTCGCGGATCAGCGGCGTGTTCAGCAGCACTTCCGCAGCGGGAATGCGTCGTCCGTCCTTGCCTACCACGAGGCGCTGGCTGATCACCGCGCGCAGGTTCAGGGCCAGGTTCATCAGCACGTTCTTGTGTGCCGATTCGGGGAAGAAGTTGAGGATGCGCTCCAGCGTCTGGTCGGAATTGTTGGAGTGCAGCGTGGCCAGGCACAGGTGGCCGGTTTCGGAGAACGCGATCGCCGCTTCCATCGTGTCGGTGTCGCGGATCTCGCCGATCATGATCACGTCAGGCGCCTCACGCATCGCGTTCTTCAGCGCCTCGTGATAGCTGTGGGTGTCCAGCCCCACCTCGCGCTGGTTGACGATGGATTTCTTGTGCCGGTGCAGGTATTCGATCGGATCCTCGATGGTGAGGATGTGGCCGGCGGTATGCGAGTTGCGCTGGTCGATCATTGCCGCCAGCGTGGTCGACTTGCCGGAACCGGTGGCGCCGACCACCAGGATCAGGCCCCGCGGCTCCATGATCAGGTCGCGGAAGATGCCGGGCAGCTGCAGCTGGTCGATGCTGGGGATTTCGCTCTTGATCGCGCGGATCACCATGCCCACTTCGCCGCGCTGCTTGAACACGTTGATGCGGAAACGGCCGGCTTCCTTCACTGCCAGCGCCATGTTCAGCTCGAGATTGCGCTCGAACTGCGGCACTTGGCCCTCGTCCATCAGCGAGTAGGCGATTTTCTTGACCATGCCGCCAGGCAGGCCGGTATTGCCCAGTGGATACAGCTTGCCCTCGACCTTGATGTTCACCGGGGCGCCGGTGGTCAGGAACATGTCCGACGCGCCCTTGTCTACCATAAGCTTGAGGAAGTAACCGATATCCACGTAAGACCCCTGTTTCTATGCGCGTTGCAATGGTGGATTATGCCTGTCCACAATACGCCGCGACACACCATGAGGAATGTGATGTACATCTTTTCCCCGCTGGCCGGATCCCTTGGCCGCCTCCGTACGGCAACGGCTGTTCTGGCACTGACATTGGCGCTGGCCGGTTGCGCCACGGTACCCCCGCCCGATGATTCGATGAATCTGGCGCAGACGCAGCTGCAGGCAGCGCGCGATGCCGGTGCCGCCGACTATGCGCCGGTCGATCTGGGCTTCGCGCAGGACAAGTTCCAGCAAGCGCAGGCGGCCATGGCCGAGCGCAAGTACGCCGATGCGGCCAATCTGGCCGAGGAGTCGCGTGCGGACGCCGAACTGGCCCGGGCCAAGGCGCGGCTGGGCGCGGCACGGGCGCAGATCCAGGGCAAGGTGCAGGAAAATTCCCGCCTGCGCAGTCAGGACGAGCAGGCCGCCGCTGCCGAACAGCAGCAGGAACAGCAGGCAGCTCCGGCCGCAGCGTCTTCCGGCCAGGTACCCACTCAGGACATGCCCGCACCGGATTCCTCCGAATTGTCTGCGCCGCCATCCGGCGCGGGTTTCCAGACGCTGCCCGAGAACGGCCAGCCACCCGCCTCCAGCTCCAGCACTCAGGAGGTGCAGCCATGAAGCGACTCAGCATCATCTTCGCCTCGATGACATTGGCTCTGGTCGCGGTGGGAACCGCGCATGCGCGTCAGGACGATATCGACATCAACCGGTTGACCGGCAGCCTCGACCAGCTTGCCAACGACCCCGGTCTGGGCGGTTATGCGCAGGCCGAGCAGGCGCGCGCACGCGATGCGATCAACCGGCTGGCGCAGGCGAGTTCGCGCGAGCGCGCGCACGACCTGTATCTGGCCGAACGTCGCGTGGATCTGGCCAAGGCTGCCGCCCAGCTGCAGGACGCCCAACTCAAGCTGACCCAGCTCGACCGCGAACACGACCAGATTCTGCTCGACAACAGCCGACGCGATGTGGAAATGGCGCGTCGTGAACTGGAGCGCCAGCGCCTGCAGAACCAGTTGGCGCAGGAAGAGGCGGCCCGGCTGCAGCAGCAGGGGCAGGAATATTCGCAGGCGGCCGACCAGGCGCGTGCCGAAGCCGAGCAGGCGAAGAAGCTGGCAGCGGCGCAGAGCAAGGTGGCCAACGCGGCACGCCGCGAGGCGGCGCTGGCGGCGCAGGCGGCCAAGGCGATGCGATCGCAGATGCAGGACGGCGCCCCAACCGAGACGGCTCCGGCCCCGAAGAAAAAGACCGCCAAAAAGCACACGGACCAGCCCTGATCTGTCGTCGGCAAGTCAGCTGAAGACCGCCGCCGAGCGCTTGCCGGCGGATCGGCTGCGGGTCGCCGCGGCTTCGGTTACGTAAATGTAAAATGCTGTTTTGACAGGTTTTTCGTCAATGTTCCGGGGATGGCTTGTGCGGCTGATGACAGGCTTGCGCCTCCCGGATGGGGGGAGTAGGGTCAAAGCCCCACGAGGCACCCAGGCCTTGTGGGCCACTGACCTGAACCATGCGCCTATCCCACGTTCCATGCTCTCCCTGCGTCCCGACAACCGGCGTGGGTTGTGGGTGTGTGCATCGTTCAACCGTCTGCGGATGCCCACTGTCGCGGCATCCGGAAAGTCCACTCGCGAGGAGGTCGGATCATGTTTGAAAACCAGCAGCGTGATGATGTCGAGGCATTGATGAAGGCCGATGCCGAATTCCGTCGGCTCTATCAGCACCATCGAGAACTCGACAGCAAGGTGCATGACGCAGATATCGGCGTGCTGCCCATCGACGATGTCACCCTCGCCAGCATGAAGAAGGAAAAACTGCTGGCCAAGGCGCGACTCGAGCGCATGTGGCAGAGTCGAGCGCACCTCATCCACTGAGCTTGCGATTTTACGTGAAGCGCGGCCCCGGGCCCTTCCTGTCGCATCGGAAAGGGCGCCGGGGCCGCGGCGTTTCCGGCGTACCGCAGAGTGGCTCGGTTATCATGGCGGTCTTGCCGGATTGACACGCAGCCTGCGTGACCGGCGTTCCCTGCGACGGAGCCCCCATGACGGTCCACCAGAGTGTTCTTGAACTGATCGGACATACCCCGATGGTGCGCGCACAGCGCCTGGATACCGGGTTGTGCGAACTGTTCCTCAAGCTCGAGAGCGCCAACCCCGGTGGTTCGATCAAGGATCGCATCGGCCTGTCGATGATCGAGGGTGCCGAGAAGGATGGCCGGATCCGGCCCGGCGATATCCTGGTCGAAGGCACCGCCGGCAACACCGGCCTGGGTCTGGCGCTGGTCGCGCAGCAGAAAGGCTACCGCCTGATCCTGGTGGTGCCGGACAAGATGAGCCGCGAGAAGATCTTCAACCTCAAGGCGATGGGTGCCGAAGTCGTGCTGACCCGTTCGGATGTGGCCAAGGGCCATGCCGAGTATTACCAGGACATGGCCGAGCGCATCGCGCGCGAAACGCCCGGCGCCTACTTCATCAACCAGTTCGGCAATCCGGACAACCCGGCGGCGCACATCCAGACCACCGGTCCGGAAATCCTCGAGCAGATGGACGGCAAGGTCGACGCGATCGTGGTCGGCTGCGGTTCGTCCGGCACACTGAGCGGCTTGTCCAAGTATTTCGCCGAACATTCGCCGCAGACCGAGCTGATCCTGGCCGATCCGGTCGGCTCGATCCTCACCCAGTACATCAACGAGGGCACGCTCTCGACCAAGTCCGCCAGCTGGATGGTCGAGGGCATCGGCGAGGATTTTCTGCCCCCCATCAGCGACTTCACCCGGGTCAAGAAAGCCTATGCGATCTCCGACAAGGAGAGCTTCCTGACCGCGCGCGAGCTGCTGGCGAAGGAGGGCATGTTGGGCGGTTCGTCGACCGGCACCCTGGTGGCAGCAGCGCTGAAATACTGCCGCGAACAGACCATGCCGAAGCGGGTGATGACCCTGGTCTGCGACACCGGCAACAAGTATCTCTCGAAGCTTTACAACGATTACTGGATGCTCGACAACGGCTTCCTCGAACGCGAACAGCACGGCGACCTGCGCGACCTGCTGCTGCGCCCGTTCGCCCAGCGCGATACCGTGGTGATCGGCCCGAACGAGTTGCTGATCACCGCCTACACCCGCATGAAGCTGTACGACGTGTCGCAGTTGCCGGTGATGGACGGCCACAAGCTGGTCGGCATCGTCGACGAGTCGGATGTGCTGATGCACGTGCATGCCGACGAAACGCGCTTCCGCGACCAGGTGTCCACCGCGATGATGACCAATCTGCAGAAGCTGCAGGTTGGCGAGGCGATCGAGGCCCTCCTGCCGGTGTTCGAGCGCGGCCATGTGGCGATCGTGGTCGATGGCGATCAGTTCCTCGGCCTGATCACCCGTATCGACTTGTTGAACTATCTGCGCCGCAAGGTGAACTAAGCGGTTCATTCGGTCGTTCGCACCATGAAAGTTTGCAGTAATGCGGCCGGCTCAGAATGGCCGCCTGTAACGGAGTCCCGCCTGGCTCCGCGCTATCAAAGGAAGCCCTGCCGATGTGTGGAATTGTTGCTGCTGCAGCCCAACGCGATGTCGCGCCGCTGCTGATCGTTGGCCTGAAGGCGCTGGAGTACCGGGGCTATGATTCCTCCGGCGTGGCCGTGCTCGATCATGGTGCGATCAAGCGCGTGCGGGCCAAGGGCAAGGTACGTGAAATGGAGGCGCTCTATCTCGCCGATCCGTTCCCCGGTGGCACCGGCATCGCGCATACCCGCTGGGCCACGCATGGCGTGCCGAATGAGGCCAATGCGCATCCGCATATCGCCGGTCACGTCGCCATCGTGCACAACGGCATCATCGAGAACTACGCCAGCCTGCGCGCCGAACTGCAGACGCGTGGCCACGTGTTCACCTCCGACACCGACACCGAGGTGATGGCGGCGCTGATCGACCAGCGCATCAGTCAGGGCATGAACCTGCGCGAAGCGGTGCTGGCTACCGTGCGTGAGCTGGAAGGCGCCTATGCGATCGCGGTGATCAGCCGCGACGAACCGGGCCGCGTGGTCGGTGCGCGCCGTGGAGCGCCGCTGCTGGTCGGCATTGGCATCGGCGAGAACTTCCTCGGCTCGGATGCGCAGGCGCTGATCCAGGTCACCAACAAGATGCTGTATCTCGACGAAGACGATGTGGTCGAGATCACCCGCGACAGCGTGCAGGTATTCGGCCTCGACGGGCATCCGGTCGAGCGTGCAGTGCACGAGAGCGAGCTGTCCACCGATGCGGTGGAGCGCGGCGAATACCGCCACTACATGCAGAAGGAAATCTTCGAGCAGCCGCGCGCGGTCGCCGATACGCTGGAAGCGCGCATCGGCCCGCATGGCGTGCTGCCGAACATCTTCGGCATCGATAGCGACACCTTGCTGCAGCGCACGCGCGGTTTGCACATCATCGCCTGCGGCACCAGCTACCACGCCGGCCTGGTCGCCAAGTACTGGATCGAGGAATACGCACGGCTGCCGGTCAGCGTCGAAGTGGCCAGCGAGTACCGCTACCGCGATGGCGTGGTGCCGGCCGACACGCTGTTCGTCGCCATCTCGCAGTCGGGCGAAACGGCCGATACCCTGGCCGCGATGCGCGAGTCGCGCCGCCGCGGCTATCTGGGCACTCTGGTTATCTGCAATTCGCCCGAGTCCTCGCTGGTGCGCGAGTCGGATCTGAAGCTGATGACGCGTGCCGGTCCGGAAATCGGCGTGGCCTCGACCAAGGCCTTCACCACCCAGCTCGCCGGCCTGGCCTTGCTGACGCTCGAACTGGCGCGCCGCAAGGGACTCGATCCGCAACGCTACGCCAGCTTGTGCGCCGAGCTGCAGCATCTGCCGCGGGCGATCGAAAGCGCACTAAAGCTGGAGCCGGCGATCGTCGAGCTGGCCGCCGAATTCATCCACCGTCAGCACGCCTTGTTCCTCGGTCGTGGTGCGCAGTATCCGGTCGCGCTGGAGGGTTCGCTCAAGCTCAAGGAAATTTCCTATATCCACGCCGAGGCGTATCCGGCCGGCGAGCTCAAGCATGGCCCGCTGGCGCTGGTCGACGAGGACATGCCGGTAGTAGCGGTGGCGCCGAACGGCCCGCTGCTGGACAAGCTCAAGTCCAACCTGCAGGAAGTGCGCGCCCGCGGTGGTCGCCTGATCGTATTCGCCGACGGTGCTGCCGGCATGGACGACATGACCGGCCACGGCGTGATGTTGCGGGTGGAATCCGGCGGCAGTTTCATCGCGCCGGCCGTGTTCACCGTGCCGCTGCAGCTGCTGGCTTATCACGTTGCCGTGCTGCGCGGCACCGACGTGGATCAGCCGCGCAACCTGGCCAAATCTGTCACCGTCGAGTAGTGGCGAAATTCACCCTTCCCTGCTTGCAGGGGAGGGTAGGGGGGGTGGGAGCCGTCTTGGTTTTTCGTGCCAGTCCGGATCACCCGCTCACCTGAAGTTCCTTCGGTCACCAACCTCCCTCTGCGACCGAAGGAAGACTTTTTCGGGGCAAGCCAGGGAGAGGAGCTGAGTTCAGGCGCGGCCGTAGACGTCGTCGAAACGCACGATGTCGTCTTCGCCCAGATAGCTGCCGGACTGCACCTCGATCAGCTCAAGCGGTGTCTTGCCGGGATTGCGCAGGCGATGCTTGCTGCCCAGCGGGATGTAGGTGCTCTGGTTCTCGCTGAGCAGGAATACCTTGTCGTCGCAGGTGACTTCGGCGGTGCCGGAGACCACGATCCAGTGTTCGGCGCGATGATGATGTTTCTGCAGGCTCAGGCTGGCGCCGGGCTTGACCACGATGCGCTTGACCTGGAAGCGGTCGCCCGCTTCGAGTGAGTCGTAGCTGCCCCACGGTCGATGCACGACCCGATGCAGTGAGTGTTCGCTGCGGTTGGCGGCCTTGAGCTGCTCGACGATCTTCTTGACGTCCTGCGCGGCGTCGCGATGGGCCACCAGGGTGGCATCCGGTGTGGTCACCACGATCAGGTCGTCGACACCGACGGTGGCGATCAGGTGGCGGTCGTGCGAGCGCAGCAAGGAGTTGTGCGTGTCCACGGTCATCGTGTCGCCTTCGCACAGATTGCCTTGCGCATCCTTGTCGCCGGTCAACCACAGCGCCGACCACGAACCGATGTCGCTCCATGCACAGCTGACCGGGATCACCGCGGCGCGCTGGGTTTTTTCCATCACCGCGTAGTCGATCGAATCGTCCGGCACCAGCGCGAACGCATCGCGGTCGATCCGCACGAAATCCAGGTCGGCAGATGCCCTCGCATGCGCCTCGCGCACGGCAGCGAGCATCGCCGGTGCGTGCGCAGCCAGCTCTTCCAGATAGCGCGAAGCCTTGAACAGGAACATGCCGGAGTTCCAGTCGTAGCCGCC
>DAHUXL010000005.1 GCA_027307195.1 Rhodanobacter sp.
GGCAGGTATTGCGGGATGTCGCGCATCCATACGCGATTGGTCGGGTCCATCGAGATGTACAGCACGCGCAGCAGTATCTCGCCGTCCTTCAGCTCGGGCACGGCTTCTTCCACCAGATCGAAATTCTCGCGCTGCACCAGGCCTTCGGGGCGCGTCTTGAGGCGGAGTTGGCGATTGATGAGGGTCATGGGGCATCTCCGGGAGCGGGACGACGCTATTCACGTCGAACGATGAAGTCGACCGGACTGTCCGCGCGTCACACCTGCCGGGCAATCCGTAACGCCAGCTTCTTCCGATGACTCCCAACAAACAACCGATGAAGCACGACGGCGGTGTCCTGCGACCGTGCGTCAGCGCTTTTCGATTTCAACCACTCCGCGCGAATCCACCCGCAACTATATCCGCCGCGCCGTGGATCGCGGCGCAAACAGTGCACACCGGTAGACGGCTCCGTGCGGCATCGCGCACGGAGCCGGGTGCATCAGAAGCTGTACTTCAGCGATGCACCGACGCCGTAATCCGGACTGCCATTGGCGAAGCCGGCAAGCGCGTAGGCCTGCACGCGCAGGCTGTCGTTGAACTTGTGGTTCCAGTAACCGGTGAGCTCGCTCTGCGGCGCACCGGTATCGGCAATCCGCTCGCGGTAGTAGTAGTACGCGCCGATGCTGTCCGTGGAGCTCAGCTTGTAGTCGGCACCGATGTTCGCGTTGAAGCCGTTCTTCAGCTGGATGTACTGCGAGTTGCCGTACTTCATCCAGCCCACGCCGCCGAACGCCGTCCAGGCACCGCTCACCTTGTAGGTATCCAGCGAGACGCCATAGTCGTTCTTGCCGGTACCCAGACCCTTGTTCTCGTCGGCGGTACCGAACTTCACCTTGCCGGTGAGATCCAGGCCGAACGAGTGATCGGCACTACCGAACAGCTCGTAGCCGGCCGATGCCGTGATGTCGCCCAGACCCGAGGCCGTACCGCTGGAGGTCGTGCTCGGCGTGGGCGTCGCCCCGCCATTGCCGTGACCGTTGCCACGCCCGTGCGGATTGCCGTTCTTCACCTTGCCCACGCCGGGAATCACGTCGCCAGCACCGCTGATGCTGATGTACGGCACGGTGAGCTTGAACGTCCAGCGATCGGTCTGGTACGCCGCAGTCACCGGCACCGACCAGATGTCGGTGGTGGTGTCGGTGCCGTACTTGCCACTGCTGTAATTGGCACCGGTGGAAACGCTGAACTGGTCGCTGTCGGGCGTGGTGGCGGCATGGGCTGCCGGCGCGCCGACCAGCAGCAGGCCGCCGACGATCATCCAGTGTTGTGAGTTACGCATGAAAAAGGTTTCCTTGCAGATATGGGAATGGCAACAGGCCCGGCATCACACCGGGCCTGCATGAATTACGAAACGGGAAGGGCGAGCTCAGCCGCCGGGGCGACCGGCATGATCGGGGTGATCCGGGTGCTCGGGACGATCCGGCTTGCTGGGGCGATCAGGACGATCAGGGCGATCCACCTTGGCCACATGCTCGGGCTTGCCCGGATGATCGACGCTGTGCACCTTGGCCAGCTCGACCTTGTCCACGTGGACGTGCGCATGTCCATTCGCGGCGGCGACGCCGACAGCCTTCGGCGAACGCATCACGTCGCCCAGCTTGAAACCGTCGGCCTTGGCGATCTGACCCCAGCCCTCGCCAGCGGCACGCTGGGCCAGTACGCCTTTCAGATCGATGCTGGTGCCATCGGCCAGCACCAGCGTGCCGCCGTTCAGCGCTGCGGCCAGCTCGGCAGCAGTCGGGTCGGTGATGCCGTCTTTGGCGAGAATCGCCTCGGTCAGCGACAGCGCGATCTTCACGTTGCCGTAGCCCATTTTGCCGGTGGCCGGCGTGAACGTCGTCGTTGTGCTCGGTGTGGTGGCCGTGGTGGTCTCAGTCAGCGTGATCGCGGTGCCGTCGCGCAGCCCGGCTACCAACGCCTGCGAGTTCGTGCTCGAACCGGCGAAGCTGGTGAACTCGGTGCTCAACCGGGTCGACTCTTGATTCATGGTGCTCGTGGAAACGGGCGTGCCGGTGGTCTGCGCCATCACCGGTGCGGCGGACAGTGCGCCGAGCACCGCGAGGCAGATCAGTGTGGATTTGAGGCGGCGGGTATGCATGGAATGCTCCGAAGGATGCAACGTTGGCGGAATGCCTGGCGAGACGACACCGTATATTTCCTTCCATGGCCCCTGTGCCCGAATCCCGCCTGATTGACGCTGACGATTCGTTTGCCGGTGAAGTCCCGCGGCATCTTTGCGCCATGCATGTCTGGGACACAAGCAGCGCTGTCGTATTTGTTCAGCACGGATTTACACGCTGAACGATAGCTGCCATCGTTTCGCGCGATTGTGTGAACGGCTCGACATTTGCAGCGGCTCGCTCACCCACTTATCAGAAGTTTCTGCGGCGCAACCCGTCCCGCTTAGCGCAATCTGTCGTGCCGGAAGCAGCCGATCAGATGATCGTTGATCATCCCGGTCGCCTGCAGCAGCGAATAGCAGATGGTGGTGCCGACGAAACGGAAGCCGCGCTTCTTCAGCGTCTTGCTCATGCGATCGGACAGCTCGGTGCTGGCCGGCACCTCGCTCTTGTCGCGCCAGCGATTGACCAGCGGCTTGCCGCCGACGAACGACCACAGATAGACGTCCAGACTGCCGAACTCCTCGATCACCTCGAGCGCGGCAATCGCATTGTCACGGGTAGCGGTCACCTTCAGCCGGTTGCGGATGATGCCGGGATCGAGCAGCAGCTTTTCCAGCTCACGATCCTTCATCGCGGCGACGGGGGCGATCTCGAAGTTGTGGAACGCCTTGCGATAGTTCTCGCGCTTGGTCAGCACGGTGCGCCAGGACAGCCCTGCCTGCGCGCCTTCCAGGCACAGGAACTCGAACAGGCCGCGGTCGTCGTGCAGTGGCGTGCCCCATTCGGTGTCGTGGTAGTGGCACATCAGGGCGTCGCTGCCGGTGGCCCAGTGGCAGCGTGACAGGTCGGAGGGCTTGGTCATGAGGTTCGCACGTGGCTGGAACGGGAAAGGCGCCGGCACAACGTAGCCGACGCCGCTAGACTTGTCGCCCCCTTTCCTGCCGGCTCCCGCATGTCGTCCTCCTCATCGCCACGCCGCGGCGCGGTGCTCGCGTTGCTTGTCACCATCCTGGTCTGGGCCTATAGCTGGGTGGTGATGAAACAGGTGCTGGCGCATGCCGGGCCCTTCAACTTCGCCGCGCTGCGCTACCTGCTGGGTGCGGCGGTGCTGTTCGCGGCGTTGCTGATCTCGCGGCAATCGCTGCGCCCGCCACCGTTGCTGCCAACGATCCTGATCGGGCTGTGCCAGACCGCCGCGTTCCAGGGACTGGAGCAATGGGCGCTGCTCGACGGCGCCGCCGGTCATGTGGCGCTGCTGGCCTACACGATGCCGTTCTGGGCGGTGCTGCTGGCGTGGCTGCTGCTGGGTGAGCGACCGAGCCGGCGGCACTGGCTGGGGCTGGCGCTGGCCGCATTGGGCCTGCTGTGCATCATCGAACCGTGGCATGGCATGGGAAGCGTGGTGAGCACCACGCTGGCGATTGCCGGCGGCGTGGCGTGGGCGGCCGGCACGGTGTTGAGCAAGCGCCTGTTCCGCCAGCACACGTTCTCCGTGCTCAGCCTCACCGCATGGCAGATGCTGGCCGGCGGCGTGGCGCTCGCCGTCGTCGCCGTGGCCGTACCGCAACGTCCGATCGACTGGAACTGGGCGTTCATCGGCGCGCTGACCTACAGCGTGGTGCTGGCGTCCAGCCTGGCGTGGTGGCTGTGGTCGATCGTGCTGCAGCGCCTACCCACCACGGTGGCCAGCCTGTGCAGCCTCGGCGTGCCGATCGTCAGCGTGCTGCTGGCGTGGCTGATCCTGCATGAGCAGCCCTCGGTGATGGAAATAGCCGGCATCGCGCTGGTACTGCTGGGGCTGGTCGCGGTCAGCGGCGTGGGCGCGCGGCGGCGTGCTTGAGCGCCATTCAGCGTACGGGCTTTCGCATGGCGATATGATGCGTCGCTGCCGAATCTGAAGAAATGTCGATGTTTGATCCGTCTCAATGGTGGGCTCATGCGGTCAGCTGGCTGAGCATCCATGCCGTCGTGCCGCTGCTGGACTTGCTGCATCTGAACGGTTTGGCCGGCGACCCCAACGACATCGCCGCCTCGCTGCTGATCGCGGCGCTGCAGGTGGGCATCATCGGCTTCATCTTCCGCCCGCTGGAAACCTGGTTTCCGGCCGAGAAGTGGACCGATCGCAAGCTGACCCTGGTCGATCGCAACTACACGCTGCTGATGCTGCTCGGCATCTTCCCGCTGTTCACCTATCTGGTACTGACCCCGTTCAGTCATCTGTTTGGTGGTGCCGACAGCGCCACATCGAGCACCGGCTCGCCGCTGGCGCTGACGCACTGGATGCCGTGGTTCAACCAGCATCCGTTCGTGCTGTTCGTGACGTACTACGTGGTGTACGACTTCGTTTACTACTGGATGCATCGCACCCAGCATGCGATCCCGTGGTGGTGGGCGCTGCACAGCATGCATCACAGCACACGCCAGATGAGCTGCTGGACCAACGACCGCGGCAGTCTCGTCGACGGCTTCATCCAGTCGATGATCCTGGCCACGGTGGGCCTGGTGATCGGCGTGGATCCGGACCAGTTCGCGTGGCTGATGCTGATCGGCGAACTGGTGCAGAACTTCTCCCATACGAACACGCGCATCGGCTTCGGCCGTGTGTTCGAGCGAGTCTTCGTCGATCCGAAGTTCCACCGCCTGCACCACATGCTGGTCGATCCCGAGCGACCGACCCTGCACATCTGCAACTACGGCCAGGTGCTCTCGATCTGGGACGTGCTGTTCGGTACGTCGTTGTACGGCATGGCACCGCGACCGACCGGCGTGGGCGACCCCGTCGTCGATGCCGACAACAACTACGGCCTGATCGGCCTGCACTGGGCCGCACTGAAGCGCTTCTGGGGTGCGGTGCGCCGCATCGAGGGCTGGCGACCGGGTGAAGTCGCGTTCGGCGAAGGCTACCGGCCGATCCCGGTCAGCCAGCTGGACCTTCATGCGTTCGAACACAAGCCAGTCGTCGCGACGGTTGCCGAAGCGGATCTGGCCAGCAGCAACACCTCTGCCGAAGCAGCGTGAGTTAAGACCAGGGCAGCGCCTGCAGATCGACGTTGCCGCCGGTCAGCACCACGCCAACGCGACGGCCCGCAAAACGCTCGCGTTGCTGGAGGATCGCCGCCAGCACGGTGGCGCTGGACACCTCGACTACCTGCTTCAGCTCCGACCACAGCAGCTGCATCGCCGCGATGGTTTCGGCGTCGCTGACCGTGATCACTTCGACGCGATGCGCGCGCATCGCGTCGAGATTGTGTTCGCCGACCAGCGCACGCAGGCCGTCGCAGACGGTATCGGGTACCACCGTGGTCACTCGCGCTGTGTGCGCGAGCGATTGCGCGGCATCGTCGGCGCCCTGCGGCTCGGCGCCAAACAAGACCAGTGCGGGATCGATCGCATGCGCGGCAATCGCCACGCCACTGGCCAGGCCGCCGCCGCCGACCGGGGTGATCAGCGCATTCAGTCCGTCCGCTTGTTGCAGCAGTTCCAGCGCCAGCGTGCCCTGCCCGGCCATCACCTGGGTGTCGGCATACGGATGCACCATCACAGCGCCGGTGGCGCGCTGCACTTCCGCGGCCATCGCCTCGCGGGAGGCCTGGGTCGGTGCACAGCGATGCAGGATCGCGCCGGCGCGTTCGATCGCCTCGACCTTGGCACGCACCGCGCCTTCCGGCACCACCACGTGAGCGGCGATGCCGCGTGTCGCGGCGGCGAGTGCCAGCGCGTTGCCGTGATTGCCGGAGGAATGCGTGACCACGCCATGCGCGGCCTGTTCGCCACTCAATGCCCACACCGCATTGCAGGCGCCGCGGAACTTGAATGCGCCGCCGCGCTGCAGGTTTTCACACTTGAAATGCAACTCGGCGCCGCTCAATGCATCCAGCGCCGCATTGCGCAGTAGCGGCGTCACCCGCGCATACGGCGCGATGCGCGCGGCGGCGTCGCGGATCTGTTCGAAGCTGGGCAAGGCATCCATCACTGCATTCATGGGTTGTGAGCTCATGACAACTCGACCTCCACACCACAACGGAAACGGCGTTCGGCACCGGGCTCGAGGCGAATCGCCTCGGCGCACTCGGGTCGGTTGAACGCATCGGCCATGCACTCCATCGGCTCCAGCGCGATCGCGCGACGCGCATCGCGACTGACCGTGTCGGCGGTGAACGCGTGCATCACGCCGCGCTCCTGCCATACCGCGATGCCGAAACCGTTGGATGGATCGCGCAGATGGGTGCGGATGCGCCCATCCGCATCGACGCCCAGATCGGTATAGCCCTGATCGAGAATGCTGTCGCCGAGCCGGCGCGGCTCGCGAAAATCCAGCGCCGGCGCATCGTCCAGCGCCACGTAGGCTGCTGCGCCGGGCAGCGCGATCAGGTCGGCGCCGGTACGGATCAGGGTCTGCGCGGGGATCTGCAGTTGCCAGCCGTCGAGCAGACTTGCGGCCAATCGGAAGTACGGATGCCAGCCGAAGAAACACGGCGCGGCGCTGTCGCCGACGTTGCGCATGCGCGCTTCCACGGTGATGCCACCAGCGTCCAGCGTGAAGATCACGCCGAGGTCGATCGCATGCGGATAACCCGGCTGCGGACGGATCGCCGTGGTGCTCAAGCTGACCTGTGCACTGTGATCGTCTGCGCTCAAGGTCGCGATATCGAACTCCGTATCGCGCACGAAGCCATGCCGGCTGGCGCGATCGGCGCCGACGACGCCGGGCTGCAGGTCCTGCGCATGACCATCGAAGTGGTAGCGCGCATCGGCGATGCGGCCGGCAAACGGCACCATGATCGCAAAGCGCGAACCCGGGCGATTGACGATCTCGGCGGCGTCGCGGTGGCCATCGGCAAGGTCGTGCATGACACCCTCGAACGGCACTTCGAAACTGAGCAGGGCCGCGCCGTGCTGTGCGATGCGCACGCGCCGGTTACCGCTGCGATCAGTCAGCACCACGATGGCCTGGTCGCCCAGCCGGGACCGTTCGACGCCGTAGCGCAGCGCGTTCAATGCCGTCATGGGATTCTCCTGCCGTTAAATCGCCCCATGGTAACCTGAACAGTCCCCACCCCATCGTTGTTCCCATGCACGCACTTCCAGAGCAAACCCCTGCGTTGATCCGCCTCAGCGATTACCGCGCTCCCGCCTGGCGCGTGGAGACGGTCGAGCTGGATTTCGATCTCGGCATCGATGCCAGCGAACTGTCCGCACGCCTGCTGCTGCGGCGTGATCCCGCACAGAACGCACCACTGCGACTGGACGGCGAGAACCTGCAGTTGCTGTCGATCACGCTCGATGGCCAACAGTTACCCGCCACCGCCTATCGCTACCTCGGCAACGTGCTGGAAGTCGACGGCGCCCACGACGGCAGTGTGCTGGAAACCCGCGTGCGGTTGCGCCCGGCCGCGAACACCGCGCTGGAAGGCCTGTACCTGTCCGGCTCGCGCGAAGCCGGTTTCCTGCTGACTCAGTGCGAGGCCGAAGGCTTCCGCCACATCACCTTCTTCACCGATCGGCCCGACGTGCAATCGCGTTACACGGTCACCCTGCGCGCCGATCGCACGCGCTTCCCGGTGCTGCTGGCCGGCGGCAACCCCGACGGTGCCGGTGAACTGGAAGGCGGCCGGCACTGGGCGCGTTTCGTCGACCCGCATCCGAAGCCGAGCTATCTGTTCGCGCTGGTGGCCGGTCGACTGGAAAAGATCGAACGCGACTACGTCACCGCCGACGGTCGCGCGGTGCAACTGAAGATCTGGGCCGAAGCCGACGCGATCGATCGCTGCGACTACGCGATGGATGCGCTGGAACGCTCGATGCGCTGGGACGAGCAGGCGTACGGCCGCAACTACGACCTGGACGTGTTCCACGTCGTCGCCACGCATGACTTCAACATGGGCGCGATGGAGAACAAGGGTCTCAACATCTTCAACGCGAAGTGCCTGCTGGCCGACCCGGACTCGACCACCGACGACGAATACCGCCACGTCGAGGCGGTGGTCGCGCATGAGTATTTCCACAACTGGAGCGGCAACCGCGTCACCTGCCGCGACTGGTTCCAGCTGTCGCTGAAGGAAGGCCTGACCGTGTTCCGCGAGCAGAGCTTCTCGGCCGACATGAACTCGGCACCGCTGAAGCGCATCGAGGACGTCGCGCTGCTGCGTCGCGCGCAATTCCCCGAAGACGCCGGTCCGCTGGCGCATCCGGTGCGCCCGGCGCAGTACAGCGAGATCAACAATTTCTACACCGCCACGGTGTACGAGAAGGGCTCCGAGCTGGTGCGCATGCTGGCCGGCGCCCTGGGCCAGGACGGTTTCCGCCGCGGCATGGATCGTTACTTCGAGCGCAACGACGGCCGCGCCGCGACGCTGGAGGACTTCCTCGCCGCGCTGGGCGACGCCAACGACACCGATCTCATGCCGTACCTGGCCTGGTACGGCCAGGCCGGCACACCCCGGTTGAGTGCCCGCGGCCACTACGATGCCGCACGACACGAATACACGCTGACACTGACCCAGCACATGACGGGCATGGCCGGAACGGAATCCCGACCGCCGCTGCCGATCCCGGTCAAGCTGGCGCTGTTCACGCGCCATGGCGACATGCTGCCACTGCATCTGGACGGCCAGATGTCCAAAAACGTCAACGAGCTCGTCGTGGTGTTGGCCGGAGCCGAACAGCATTTCGTCTTCACCAATGTCGTTACCGCACCGGTGCCATCGCTGTTGCGCGGATTTTCCGCGCCGGTGATCCTGGAGTGCGATTACACGCCGGACGAGCTCGCGCTGTTGCTGGCGCATGACGTCGACGGTTTCAATCGGTGGGAGGCGGGCCAGCAGTTGGCCACACGTGCCTACGAAAACCTGCGTGATGGCAGCTCGACAGAAGCCCTGCATGCGTGGCGCGAAGCGCTGGCGTTGCTGTTCAACAACAGCGCGATCGACGACGCGTTGCTGGCCGACCTGCTGACCCCGCCGGGCGAGATCGAGCTGGCCGAGCGCGAGACTGCGATCGATCCACAGCGTATCCACGACTTGCGCCAGCGCCTGCAGCAACGACTGGCCGAACGGCTCGGTGCCGCGGCGCTGCGCCAGCGTTATCAGGCTCTGGCCGCGTACACCAGCATCGCGCTGGACGCGCCGAGCCAGGCACGCCGCCGGCTCAAGCGCCGCGTACTGGAACTGCTGAACCTGCTCGACAGCCAGGGCGCTTGCGAGCTGGCCACCGCCCAGTACCGGAATGCGCCAGGCATGACCGACCGGCTCGCGGCACTGACCGTGCTGGTACGCAGCGGGGCATCGCAAGCCGCCGCGGCACTGCATGAGTATCGCGAACGCTACGCCGACAACGCGCTGGCGCTGGACAAGTGGTTCGCGGTGCAGGCACAGCTGCCGGGTGAGCCGGCGCTAGAGCGCGTACTGCTGCTGGGGCGCGACGCCGCGTTCACGCTGAAGAACCCGAACCGGGTGCAGGCTTTGCTGGGTGCGTTCGTGCGCGGCAACCCGAGCGGATTCCATCGGATCGATGGTGCCGGCTACCGGCTGCTGGCCGAGCGACTGGTCACGCTGGATACGTTGAACCCGCAAGTAGCGGCGCGACTGGCCACGGCATTCAATGGCTGGCAGCGGCTGGAACCGCTAAGACGCGAGGCGGCGCGTGCGGCGATTGTGGAACTGGCCAGGCATGACGGGCTTTCCCGCAACTTGACCGAGATCCTCGGCAGCGTGCTCAATCATTGATCGGCAGCTGAGCTGCTGACGCCGTGCGTACACCTTGCAGCATCGCCCTGCTGTGCGTGGTGGTACCCCCACGCACACGGACGGGATGTTTCATTCAGACGGCCAGATGATTGAGCGCGTCGAGCAGGCTCTGCATGCGCGATTCCAGACCCGGCTGCAGCGCACCGCGCTCGTTGTCTTCGCGCTCGCTCAAACCGTCGATCGCCATCTCGACCTGACCCAGCTCGATCAGCAGATCATGGTGCGGATAAACCGGTTGGAAATCGAAGCTCATATCCATGACGTTCCCCTTCGGTGGTTGGTGCTGGGGTAGATGCAACCGCCATGCCAATATGTGATCCCAATCACAGTTGATTTGGGGCCAATATCACGCGACTGACGCAGCACGTCATCTGCTGCCGCGGCCCGGCACAAATTTCCTTTTCAGTCACCCCTTGTTCACACGTTTGCGGCGAATATCCACCCAAGTGTTGCGCCAACAGCTTCCGGTTTCTGGCGCTCGGCAACACGGTCATCCTGGATTCCCCCTGTTCCTGAGACCGCCGGGCGCCAGATCTATCAGCACAAGGCCCCGCAGCTGCAAAGCTGCGGGGCCTTGTCTTTTGGGATCCATGGATCCCGCAAAAGACGACGGCACCCCGAGAGGTGCCGTCTTGCTTCCTTTCCCGGTACGCGATCGAACCCCTGTCCGTTCGATCTCGGCGCGCGTAGTCGCGCAGCGTCTGCCCATGAAAGTGCTGATTGTTGAAAGCAGGAAACATGCCAGCCCCGCCAATCCACTGGTACGGCATTGACGGCGTTACCATAGCGCCCCGTTTTGTCACTTTTTGCACGCTCAGGGCAGTTTGATGCGCCATCCGACCCACTACGACGTCATCGTGATCGGCGGCGGCCACGCCGGCACCGAGGCCGCGCTGGCGGCCGCGCGCGCCGGCGCGCGCACCCTGCTGCTCAGCCACAACATCGAGACGATCGGCCAGATGAGCTGCAACCCGGCGATCGGCGGCATCGGCAAGGGCCATCTGGTCAAGGAGATCGACGCGCTGGGCGGCGCGATGGCGCATGCGGCCGACCGGGCCGGTATCCAGTGGCGCACCTTGAATGCCTCGAAGGGGCCGGCCGTGCGCGCGACCCGTTGCCAGGCCGATCGCGCGCTGTACAAGGCAGCGATCCGCCACATCGTCGAAACCGAGCCGAACCTGCAGCTGTTCCAGCAGGCGGTGGACGACCTGCTCATCGAGCACGGTCGCGTCTGCGGCGTGGTGACCCAGATGGGCCTGTCGTTCGGCGCGACGACCGTCGTGCTCACCGCTGGCACCTTCCTCGCCGGCAAGATCCATATCGGCCCGGCACAATACGCCGGTGGTCGTGCCGGTGATCCGCCGGCCAGTACGCTGGCCGCCAGGTTGCGCGAGCTGCCGGTCGCCGCCGACCGCCTGAAGACCGGCACGCCACCGCGCATCGACCTGCGCAGCGTCGACTTCAGCGGCCTCGAGGAACAGCGGGGTGACAATCCGGCGCCGGTGTTCTCCTACCTCGGTACGCGCGAGGAACATCCGCGCCAGGTCAGTTGCTGGATCACTCACACCTCCGAACAGACACATGACTTGATCCGCGGCGCGCTGGATCGTTCGCCGCTGTACACCGGCCAGATCGAAGGTGTCGGTCCGCGCTACTGCCCGTCGATCGAGGACAAGGTGGTGCGCTTCGCCGAGAAGTCCTCGCACCAGATCTTCATCGAGCCGGAAGGACTGGACACGTTCGAGATCTACCCGAACGGCATCTCCACCTCGTTGCCGTACGACGTGCAACTGGCGCTCGTGCGCTCGATCAAGGGTTTCGGGAACGCGCACATCACCCGTCCCGGCTACGCGATCGAATACGACTATTTCGATCCGCGCGGCCTGCAACCGTGGCTGGAAACCAAGGCGATTCCCGGCTTGTATTTCGCCGGCCAGATCAACGGCACCACCGGTTACGAGGAAGCTGCTGCGCAAGGCCTGATCGCCGGCCTGAATGCCGCACTTGCGACGCAAGGCAAGGCGCCGTGGTATCCGCGCCGCGACGAGGCGTACATCGGCGTGCTGATCGACGACCTGACCAGCAACGGCACGATCGAGCCGTACCGCATGTTCACCTCGCGCGCCGAATACCGGCTGCATCTGCGCGAGGACAACGCCGACCTGCGCTTGAGCGAAACCGGCCATGCGCTGGGCGTAGTGCCACAGGCACGCTACGACGCACTGCGCGCCAAGCGCGAGGCGGTCGAACGCGAGCTGCAGCGCCTGGGCGGATTGTGGGCGACCCCTGGCAACGCGCTCGGCGCCGCGGTCGAACGCCAGCTCGGCATCGCCGTCAGTCGCGAGACGAATGCGATGGATCTGTTGCGTCGGCCCGAACTCGATTACGCGCAACTCACCTCGGTAACCGAACTCGGGCCGCCAGTGCCGCGCGACGATGTCGCCGCGCAGGTCGAGGTACAGGTCAAGTACGCCGGTTATCTCGAACGCCAGCGGGAGGAAATCGAGCGCCAGCGTCGGCATGAGCACACCGCGATTCCCGCCAGTTTCGACTACGACAAGGTGCGTGGACTCTCCGCCGAAGTCCTGCTCAAACTGAAACGCACACTGCCGGCCACGCTCGGCCAGGCGGCGCGCGTCAGCGGCGTCACTCCGGCGGCGATCTCGTTGCTGCTGGTGCACCTGAAACGTCGCGACGCCGCCTGACACCGTCGTGGGTCCGTCCTGCGCTCCACTCATGGCATCATGCGCACTTTGACCAGCATGGGGAGTGCGCAATGGAAATCTGGATCGGTCGCGACGGCGAACGGCACGGCCCGTACAAGGAAGACGACGTGCGCCAATGGCTGCGCAGCGGTCAGGTCAGCCCGAAGGACCTGGCCTGGTACGAAGGCCTCGCCGACTGGCAGCCGCTGTCGGTGCTGTTTCCCGATGAAACAACCCTGGCGCCGGCACCGGCCAATCCTTACGCCGCACCGAGCGCGCCACTGCTGCCGCAGACCACCTCGGCTTCATTGGAAGACTATGCGGGTTTCTGGAAGCGCGTAGCAGCCGCCATCCTCGACGGCATCATCCTGTACATACCCAACATGCTCATCGTGAAAGCCTTCGGCGGCGATGCTGCTCAAGCGAAGCTGACCCAGGCCATCCTTGCGGCGCCGGGCGACGTGCACGCCATGATGGCGGCCTATGGCCAGTTCTACTCGTCGATGATGACGGCGTCGCTGATCACCACGGCATTGGCGTGGCTGTATTTCTCCGTATGCGAGAGCTCGAACTGGCAAGCCACCGTGGGCAAGCTGGCACTCGGCATCCGCGTCACCGACCTGCAAGGCAACCGCATCAGCTTCCCGCGTGCGCTGGGCCGCTATCCGGCCAAATTCCTCAGCTACATCACCTTGTGCATCGGCTTCCTGATGGTGGCGTGGACCCGGCGCAAGCAGGGTCTGCACGACATGATCGCCGGCACTCTGGTGCTGAACGGTCGCGCCAGCGAGTTCAAGTCGCCGCAGGCATCGTCCAGCAGCAACAACTCGTTCAGCGCCTGATCCGGCGTTTTCCCTGCACGGCGCCGCGATTCGATCGCGGCGCCGTGCTTGTTTGCGCACCCGTGCTGCCGGCACAACCGGGCCGCTTGGTATCATCAATAGCTTGATCTCTCTTCATCCGGCGCATCGCGCCGTTGCCAGGAACCCACCAGCAACCATGCTCAGCATCGAACAACGCATCGCCAACGACATCGCCGCCAAGACCGAACAGGTGCGAGCCGCCGTGGATCTGCTCGATGGCGGCGCCACCGTGCCGTTCATCGCGCGCTACCGCAAGGAAGTCACCGGTGGCCTCGACGATACCCAGCTGCGCCTGCTGGAAGAGCGTCTGCATTACCTGCGCGAACTGGAGGACCGCCGCAGCGCGATCCTCGCCAGCATCGAGGAACAGGGCAAGCTGAGTGACGCGTTGAAAAGCGACATCCTCGCCGCCGACACCAAGGCACGACTGGAAGACCTGTACCTGCCGTTCAAGCCGAAGCGTCGCACCAAGGCACAGATCGCCCGTGAGGCCGGATTGGAACCATTGGCGCTGGGCCTGCGCGAGGATCCCACGCGGTCGCCGGAAGCGTTTGCCGAAGCGTTCGTCGATGCAGAGAAAGGCATTGCCGACGTGCGCGCCGCACTGGATGGCGCCCGCGCGATCCTGATGGAGTCGATCGCCGAGGACGCGCACCTGGTCGGCGAGCTGCGCGACGGGTTGTGGGCGCAAGGGCAGATCCGCGCCAAGGTCGTCGAGGGCAAGGAAAGCGAAGGCGCCAAGTTCCGCGACTACTTCGACCATGTCGAACCGATCGGCAAGATTCCCTCGCATCGGCTGCTGGCATTGATGCGCGCGCGCAACGAAGGCGTGATCGAACTCGAGTTGGCGCCCGCGGCCGACAGCGAGCAGGGCCATGCCGAAGGCGAGGGCCGCGTCGCCGCCCGCGCCAATATCCACAACCGCGGCCGCGCCGCCGATGCGTGGCTGCGTGAGACCGTGCGGCTGACCTGGCGCGTGAAGCTGCACCTGCACCTCACCCTCGACTTGTTCGGCCGCGTGCGCGAAGGCGCCGAGGACGAGGCAATCCGCGTGTTCGGCGACAACCTGAAAGACCTGATGCTGGCGGCGCCGGCCGGCGCAAAGACGGTGATGGGGCTGGATCCGGGCATCCGTACCGGCGTGAAAGTCGCCGTGGTCGATGCCACCGGCAAGCTGCTCGCCACCGACGTGATCTACCCGCACGAACCACGCCGGCAGTGGAATGAATCACTCATGCAACTGGCGAAGCTGTGCAAGCAGCACGGCGTCAACCTGATCGCAATCGGCAACGGCACCGCCTCGCGCGAAACCGACAAGCTCGCCGGCGAACTGATCAAGAAGCTGCCCGACGCGCAGCTGTCGAAGATCGTGGTCAGCGAGGCCGGCGCCTCGATCTACTCGGCGTCCGAGCTGGCGGCGAAGGAATTTCCCGAGCTCGACGTGACCTTGCGTGGCGCGATCTCGATCGCGCGTCGCCTGCAGGATCCACTGGCCGAACTGGTGAAGATCGAACCGAAGGCGATCGGCGTCGGCCAATACCAGCACGACGTCAACCAGATCAAGCTGGCGCGCGCGCTGGATGCGCGTGTCGAGGACTGCGTCAACGCGGTCGGGGTGGACGTGAACACCGCCTCCGCCGCGCTGCTGTCGCGCGTGGCTGGCCTCAGTGCCAGCGTCGCCGAGAACGTGGTGAAGCATCGCGATGCCCACGGCCCGTTCGCGAACCGCAAGGCCCTGCTGAAAGTGCCGCGACTCGGCGACAAGGCGTTCGAGCAGTGCGCCGGCTTTCTGCGCGTGTCCGACGGCGACAATCCGCTGGACACCAGCTCGGTCCATCCGGAAGCGTATCCCGTGGTCGAGCGGATCATCGCGCAATGCGGCCGCGAGGTGCGCAACATCATCGGCGACAGCGGCTTCCTGCGCAGCCTGAAGCCCGAGCAGTTCACCGACGAGAAATTCGGTGTGCCTACCGTGCGCGACATCCTGAAGGAACTGGAGAAACCCGGCCGCGATCCGCGCCCGGAATTCGTGGCGCCCAGCTTCGCCGAAGGCGTCGAGGACGTGAAGGATCTCAGGCCCGGCATGATCCTCGAAGGCCGTGTCACCAACGTCGCCGCGTTCGGCGCGTTCGTCGACATCGGCGTGCACCAGGATGGCCTGGTGCACGTCTCCGCGTTGTCGCACACCTTCGTCAAGGATCCACGCGACGCGGTGAAGGCCGGCGACATCGTCAAGGTCAAGGTGATGGAGATCGACCTGCCGCGCCAGCGCATCGGCCTGAGCATGCGGCTCGACGACGAACCCGGGCAGGCGCGTGGTGGACGGCCGGCCAGTGACGGCAATCCGGACGGCAAGCGCGCTGCGCGCAGCGGCGGACGCCCCGCCAACAGCGCACCCAAACCCGCGCCTGCACCGGCCAACAGCGCCTTCGCCGATGCGCTGGCACGTGCTAGTAAACGCTGACGCGGCTGATCCGAACGGCAAAGTCTGTACGTTTTAGCAACCCCATAGTCTGTGTCTTCGACAGCTCTTCGATACAGACATTGCCTGACCCTCAGACCCTTAGTTCATTCGTATTCTTTGGGATCAATGATTTAATGATTTCATAGATGCTGAAAAATTGGCCTATTCAGCACAAAGCGTGTGCAATCGGACGACGCTAAGCCGGCTCATGTACTTGGCGTCGTCTTGCCATGTGTGGCAATCGGTCTGTCCTGACGTCGGCGAGGTATCAGCACGTATGCCTATGCTGATAGCAACCCACTGCACTATTCGGTTCCGCTTGGATTGATCGTTCGTGTGACTTATGCGATTGGCAGAGCCAACGGCACACCTAAAGAACGAGAGATCACACATGCAAGTGATGCCATGGATAAGCGCTGGCTCCATCGGAATACGGACATATCCACTGCCAGCAATTGCTGATGTGGCGTCCTGCAGCTCTTTTGCATGCAACGAGCGCGACGCATAACACGTGCCGATCTTGGGTGACTGACCAACCGATGAATTCGATCAGTTGCGGGTTGGCATCGAAGGGCGGCAAGCGACGGTGGGTTCAACCGGTGGCGGCACGCTGAGTCCTTCGCCCGATCCAGCGTAGGGAAATCACTTTGAATGGTGTCTACGGGGCCGGTAGCAGTCCGCTTGTAGAAATCAGACCATCACCCGAGCCAGGCTCCCAGCCAGACAGCTCCAGTCATCAAGGCCAGACCCGGCACGATGCGCGTGGCGTAGTGGACGCCGCCGGCCTTGAAGGCAACCACCGCTTTCATCAAGGTGTTGGTAGTGAGGCCAATCAAAATCGGCCCAACGGCTTGAGCGCTCGAAATCTTGTCGGCGGCCATCAGAGAAGCAGCTGATGCGGCTGTTGCATGTGCATCGGCCAAGCCTGTCAGTGCGGCGCCCAGCAACATTCCGTGCGCCCCCAACCATGCGTTCAGTCCCGCTGACACTAGCACTATCAGACTGACAAGCGTGGCAAATACCGCCGCTGTTTTCAGATTGAAAGCGCGGCCCATTTCTTCAACTGGACTTTCTGTGTTGCTGACAGGGTCTCTGCGGAAAAAGAACACGAGCCCATACATGCAAGCGGCAACACCGCCAAATGACAAGGGCAACACCAGCGCGGTCAATAACGATGTCTGTATCAGTCCAATGACCACCGTCATTTGAATGATGGTCGCGATGGATGAAAGCACTGCACCTGCCACTGCTTCGCTCATGAGAGCTGGCTGGCGTGATACGCGTTCGCCCATGGAATAAATGGTGGCGGTGCTTGAAACAAAGCCTGCTGCGAACCCTGCCAGCGGCAGGCCATAACGCGTCCCCAGAGAGCGCATGGCCACGTAGCCCAGCGCACTGATCGCCATCACCGCCACGATCAAGCGAGCAATGGCACGGGGATTGAGTGCGCCGAATGGCCCCATGAATCGATCGGGAGCCAGCGGCAACACAATCAAAGCCATGGCAGAGAATAAAATAATGTCGTTCAACTCCTGTGCCCTGAGCACGCTGCGAACGAAGTGGTGCAAGCGATCGCGCGATGCCAACAGCAAAGCCAGGGCTGCCCCCACGCCTGCAGCCAACATTGAATCGCGGATCGCCAAGCCGCCCAACAGGCAGGTCAGCAGCAGTGCGAACTCTGTTGTCATGCCAGGGTCATGATGCTGAGTGCGCTGGTAGGCGACTAGCGCGCCCGCGCCTACCATCAACGCAGTTACGGCCAGCACTAAACCGCCGCCTAAGATGACACTGACCGAACCGAGCAAAGTGCAGACAACGAAGGTACGAATGCCCGCAGCACCTCTCGTCGGGCCGATTTCTTTGCGTCGTTCGCGCTCGGCTCCGACGAGCAGACCAACGCCGAGTGCGACACACAGGCCGAGCAGCGTGGCTTGATCTGCCAAACTTAAAATGTCTTCACTCCTGAAAAGTTGACCATTTGCTGAGATCTCCGCTTCACCAGCACAAGTTCACATGACATCAGCGCTACGATGGCTCATTAAACTCTTCCTCACCACCAGCGGCCACTACTATTCAAAGAAGAGGGATCGATGCCGAATTGCCGATATTTCGCGGCCTAACTGAATGGCCGGTTTGGGGCAGGAAGAGAGGCTCCGCGGGCAGGTCATGGCCGAAGTCGGCCAGTTGACTGAGATGGTCAGTGCTCTCGGCGAGCTTGGCCAGATTCGCTGGGGATGGTGGTTGGGTTCAACGCCAGCAATGGACAACTGGGTGGCGGTTTACTCATTAACTGCAGACCATCACGGGAATATCCGAGTGAATGAGCACCCCATACGTATCGCTGCCAAGCAAGTGCCGATTGATTCCTCCGCGGCGAAAAGACGCCATCACGATCAGGTCGCACCGATATTCCGCTGCCGTTGCGACAATGGCCTCATCAGCGTGAGGGGCAAAGGTGATGCTGCTGGAGCACGCAATACCCGCGGCAGTAGCGCGGTCACGCGCTTCGCCGAGGAATGTTCCCGCATGAGCGGCAGCCTCCTCTTCGTAGAGTGCTTTGGTGGAATGGATCAATGCCGCAAGATAGGCCCGCGCCGGGTACGAAGGTATCGCGTGAAAGACGTGAATTTTTGCCTCCAGGGCACGGGCAAGGGGAATTGCCACGTCCAGCGCCTTCAGCGAAGCGTCTGTTCCGTCGAGGGGAACCAGCAACTGGTGGAACATGGCGCCTTCTTTCAGCGAATCACCAGGACCGGCACCGCGGAGTTCGCAAGCACCTTGACTACAACCGAGCCCAGGAAAAGGCTCTTCAATGCTCCGCGTCCGTGTGAACCCATAACGATGAGGTCGTACTTGCCTCGTTTGGCCATGTCGATGATCTCGATGCCAGGGTCGCCGACGCGCAGTTTTTCGTCGTGAGGATGACCCGCTTCTGTCAGGACACGACGCGCCCGCTTTAAGGCCGCATTGCCCCGGTCAGTGTGAAACTTGGCCAAGCTCTGTGCATCGACATAACCAGCGATGTTCTCGCTCAGCGGTACATCCACGTTGAGCAGGGTTACTTGCGCGCCTTCGGGCCAGTGTTTCACCAGGTATCGGGCCGCACGGGTGTTGATGGCACTTCCATCCACGGGCAAGAGCACTTTCATACACTGTCTCCCAGATAGCGGTGTTTACCCCGGCGCTATTGGCCGCGGGTCCGCTCCCATCAAACCGACAAACTCGCCCGACGATCTTGATCTGCGTCAACGCCATGACGTCGGCCCCGCCATCATCACTCGATGATGGCCAGCGAGGTATGGCGCGTCAGATAGCGCACGGCCTCGAGCCAGATGACGCACCCCGCCAATATGGACAACCCGAAGATCAGCGTGATCGCGTTGGGTGCGCCAAAACCCAGCATGGTACGCAGCGCCGGGATACTCATGATGCCGGCCAGCATCAAACCGACCCCACCGAGCATGCGGAGCAACCAAGGGTTGTCCGCCAGCCTTCCTCGCCACAGGGCATGACTGAGATCGTGGTTGGCGAGGGTCAACAGGAACACTGTCACGATCAGGCCGACGAAAACGGCGGCGCGTCCTTGCTCGACATCGATGCCGCGCCCCAGTGCGAATGCGTAACCAAGCAGTAGGACCGCAGCAAGGCCAATGCCCTGCGCCACGCCGTAGCCGAGATTGATACCTCGAAAAGGAGACTCGTCGATAGGCCGCGGCGGGCGTCGCATGATCACCGCCGAGGCCTTTGCCGACTCGAAGACGATAGAGCAGGCCGGGTCGATCAGCAGCTCCAGCAGAACGATCTGTACCGGCATCAAGAGAATCGGCCAATGCAGAAGGCTGGGCACCAGGGCGAGCGCAACGATGGGGATATGCACGGCCACCACGAAGCGGGTCGCCTTGGTGATGTTGTCGTAGATCCTGCGGCCCTGGCGAACCGCCACCACCAGGCTGGCGAAGTTGTCGTCGAGCAGCACCAATGCCGCGGCCTCGCGCGCTACGTCGGTACCGCGTTCGCCCATGGCGACACCCACATTCGCCGCCTTGAGTGCAGGCGCATCGTTGACGCCGTCACCGGTCATGCCGACGACTTCGCCATGCTGCTGCAGGGTTTTCACCAAACGCAGTTTCTGGGTTGGCTGCACACGCGCGCAGACGTCGACATGGCGCAGTCGCTCACCGAGCTGTTCGTCGGTCAGCGCTTCCATTTCTGCGCCGGTGATCAGCTTTGGCGCAAGGCTCAGTCCTACCTGAGTAGCGATGGCCCGCGCAGTGGCTTGATGATCACCGGTCATCATGATGATCCGGATGCCTGCGGTGTGGCATTCGGCGATGGCTGCAGCAGCCTCGGGCCTGGGTGGATCGATCAGGCCGACCAGCCCGAGAAAGCGGTAACGGAAGCCACGCTGGGTCGCCGGCCAAGCGTCATCGCCCCAGATTCCCGCTGCGACGCCAATCACTCGCAAGCCGCGCTCCGCCATGGCATGCACCTGGCTACTCAGTACGTTCTGCTCGGCCGCCGTGAGGCCGCAAAGCTCGATGATCGCTTCCGGCGCACCCTTGGCGCCAAGCAGGTACGGTCCGTCTGGCGCTTCCTGGAACGCTCGCGTCATGGCGAGAAGCTCTGGATCCAGTCCATATTCCTTCACTGCCGTCGCCTTCGTCAGCGCATAGGCCTCCGCTTCGAGCCGTTTTGTACCGAACAGGCGGATAGCCTGTTCCATCGGGTCGGCGGAGTCGGCAGGGGTCGCCAGCAGCGCGAAACGCAGCAGCTCGTGAAATTCAGGCGGAAGGCCCTCCGCATCGGCATGAAAGCCATGTTGATCGGCATACAGTTCGGCCACCCGCATCCGGTTCTGCGTCAATGTGCCGGTTTTGTCCACCGCAAGAACGGTGATCGCGCCCAGGGCTTCGACGGCCGAGATTCGGCGCGTGAGCACCTTTTGCCTGGCGATGCGCCACGCACCCAGGGCAAGGAATACCGTCAGGATGACGGGAAATTCCTCCGGCAATATCGCCATGGCCAGTGCGATACCCGACAACAAGCTATCCACCAGGCTGTGCCCGTCCCATAGCCAGTTCATCAGCCAGAGACTGATCGCGCAGAGCATGGCGGCTACCGCAAAACGGCGTACCAGGCGCCGTGAAGCGTGCTGGAGTCCGGACGTTACCTCGATGGTCGAACTCAGCGCCTGCCCGATGCGGCCGAGCGCCGTTGCGGTGGCTATCGCGGTGACCCGTCCCATGCCTCGGCCCTTGGTCACCACGGTCCCGGCAAAGACGCTGCTGTCGCCAGGATGGGGAATCTTGCGAACAGGCACCGATTCCCCGGTCAGCATGGACTCATCCGCCTCCAGGTGACCGCCGACCATCGTGGCATCAGCCGCGATGCGATCGCCCTCGCGCAGCGAGAGCACGTCGCCCACGACCACTTCGGCGGAGGGGATACGTGTTTCCAGTCCACTGCGAATGACGCGGGCCTTTGGTGCCGACAGGTCGCGCAACGCTTCCAGTGCCCGTTGCGTCTTGCGCTCCTGCACCAGCGTGATGCCGATGATCACCAGCACGGACATCAACAGGAATATCGCTTCGGCAAGATCGCCGAGCGCCAGATAGAGGCCGCCCGCGACGAGCAACATCAGGAACATCGGCTCGATCAACACATCACGCGCGATCAACCATAGCGATTTCGGCTTGCTGCCAGGCAGGGTATTGGGGCCGTATCGATCCAGTCTTGCCTTGGCTTCGGCCTGGCTCAAGCCACTATCGGAAGGCGGCGGATCAATGACATTCACGACGGCACTCCGCTTCAATCATCACGGATTGCATGCTCAGTGAGCCAGCAGCAGAGGGATGTCGCTGTGCTGAAGCATGTAGCGAGTGATGCCGCCCAATATCCAT
>DAHUXL010000023.1 GCA_027307195.1 Rhodanobacter sp.
TATCCTCCGCCGTGCGCCACGGGCCGCTGCAGGTTGCTTCATGAGGCGGTGGGGATTGAGCTACTCGAAAAGCGAGAGTGCAATGAATACGACACGGCCAGCCAGCGTCGTGCTGGCAAATCTTCAGCGGATGCTGCCGGATCTGGAAGGGCTTTATACCGACGTGCATGCCCATCCCGAACTCTCGATGCAGGAGGTTCGGACTGCGGGGCTCGCGGCTGAATGGTTGCGCAGGGCGGATTACGAGGTAAGCACCGGCATCGGCAAGACGGGCGTGGTCGGCGTGCTTCGCCATGGCAAGGGGCCGACCGTGATGCTGCGTGCCGACATGGATGCGCTGCCGGTGGCGGAAACGACCGGCGCGCCGTATGCCAGCAAGGTGACTGCGACCGATCGCGAAGGCCTGACGGTTCCGGTGATGCATGCCTGCGGCCACGACATGCACGTGACCTGGCTTGCCGGCGTGGCCACGTTGCTGGCCCAGGCGCGCGATGCCTGGCGCGGCACGATTCTGGTGGTATTCCAGCCCGGTGAGGAAACCGCCGAAGGCGCGCAGGCGATGATCGACGATGGCCTGCTTGAGCGCTTTCCGAAGCCGGATGTCGTGCTTGGTCAGCATGTGATGGTCGGGCCTGCCGGTACCGTCGCGGGGCGCACTGGCGTCATCACGTCGGCGGCAGACAGTTTGCAGATCCGCCTGTTCGGGCGGGGCGCACATGGTTCGATGCCGCAAGCGAGCATCGATCCGGTGGTGATGGCAGCCTCTGTCGTCTTGCGTTTGCAGACCATCGTGTCGCGCGAGCTTGCTGCTGCGGAGTCGGCGGTGGTCACCGTCGGCGTGCTGCAAGCCGGCACCAAGGAAAACGTGATCCCCGATGAGGCGATCATCAAGCTCAACGTGCGCACCTTCGACGAAGGCGTGCGCCAGCGCGTGCTGGCTGCGATCACGCGCATCGTGAATGCCGAGGCCGCGGCCTCTGGTGCGCCGCGACCACCGGAGATCACACCGCTGGACCGCTACGGCCAGGTGATCAACGACCAGCCGGCAAGTGCACGCGTGGTCGAAGCGTTTCGCCAGCACTTCCCGGCAGAAAGCGTGCGGCAGACCGGCCCGGCGCCGGCCAGTGAGGACTTCGGTTCGTTCGGCACGCAGTGGAAGGCGCCATCGGTGTTCTGGTTCGTGGGAGGTACCGACCCGGTGGCCTATGCCAAGGCCAAGGAGGCCGGCAAGATCAATGAGATTCCCACGAATCACAACCCGCGCTTCCTGCCGGTGCTGCACCCCACGCTGGAAACAGGTGTTGAAGCGATGGTGGTCGCGGCCATGGCCTGGTTGAGTTCTCCGCCGGCAGGTAGCGACTGAGCCTGCCGGGTGTTGCGGACAGGCAAGCGCTGCGCGCCGGCACGAGCGGGGCAATCGAGTCCAGGGCAGGGTCAGTTATCAACGACAACGGCGCCGTATCGCTACGGCGCCGTTGTCGTTTTCGGCGAAAGCACGGGATGCCGGCTTGCGCCGGCATGACGGGCAGGGTGTCAGAGCGCCTCGAAAATCCCCGCCGCGCCCATGCCCGTGCCGATGCACATCGTCACCATGCCGTATTTTTGCTTCCGACGACGCATGCCGTGCACCAGCGTGGCGATGCGCACCGCACCGGTAGCACCAAGCGGATGGCCCAGCGCAATGGCGCCGCCGAGCGGGTTGACCTTGCTCGGGTCGAGCTTGAGGTCGCCCATCACGGCGAGGGCCTGGGCGGCGAACGCCTCGTTGAGTTCGATCCAGTCCAGCTGATCCTGGGTGATGCCGGTCTGCTTGAGCGCCTTGGGGATCGCTTCCTTGGGGCCGATGCCCATGACCTCCGGGCGCACGCCGGCGACGGAGAAGCCGACGAAGCGGGCCAGTGGCTGCAGGTTGTATTCCTTGATCGCCTTTTCGCTGGCGAGCAGCACGGCGCCGGCGCCGTCGGACATCTGCGAGGAGTTGCCGGCGGTGACGCTGCCGCCGAACTGGCCGTTGCGGAACACGGTCTTGAGCTTGCTCAGCACTTCCAGCGTGGTGCC
>DAHUXL010000024.1 GCA_027307195.1 Rhodanobacter sp.
CACGAACAGCACGCGATCGTCGGGTGTCACCGCGATCACGATCGCCGCGCCGCCGGGGTTGTTGCGCTCGGCGTACTCCCAGCGTCCGCGCTTGCGCAGGCTGAGCCAGCGGCCTTGATAGAGGGTTTCTTCCGGCGCGTCGGCGTCGGCGGGCGCGAGATGGTCGCGAGGGTTCATCAGTACGTGCGCTGCACCGAGTAGTCCGCCAGCGTGGCCAGCGCGTCGCGGTACGGCGAGGCGGGGATCGCGGACAGCGCCTCGTGTGCGGCCATGGCATGCGTCTCGGCGCGCGCGCGGGTGCGCTCCAGCTCGCCGGAGTCGCGGATCGCGGCGACGATGCGCTCCAGCGAATCCAGTCCGCCGTGCTCGATCGCGTGGCGCAGCGAGGCGACCTGTTCCGGCGTGGCGCTCTGCAGCGCGTAGATCAGCGGCAGGGTGGGCTTGCCCTCGGCGAGGTCGTCGCCGATGTTCTTGCCGAGCGTGTCGGCGTCGCTGGTGTAGTCGAGCAGGTCGTCGGCGATCTGGAACGCGTAGCCCAGCTCCATGCCGTAGCGGCGCAGCGCGGAAACCTGCTCCGCGGGCAGGCCGCCGAGCAGGGCGCCCAGCTCGGTGGCGGCGGCGAACAGCACCGCGGTCTTGCGCTCGATTACCGCGAGATAGTCCGCCTCGCCGACGTCGGCGTTGCCGATATTGAGCAGTTGCAGCACCTCGCCCTCGGCGATGGTGTTGGTGGTGTCGGCGAGGATGCGCATGATGCGCATGTCGTCCAGTTCCACCATCAGCTGGAACGAGCGCGAATACAGGAAGTCGCCGACCAGCACGCTGGCCGCGTTGCCCCATAGTGCATTGGCGGTCTTGCGGCCGCGGCGCAGGTCGGATTCATCGACCACGTCGTCGTGCAGCAGGGTGGAGGTGTGGATGAACTCGATGATCGCCGCGAGCTTGGTGTGATGGTCGCCGCGATAGTCGGCGGCGCCGGCGGCCAGCACGTGCAGCATCGGACGCAGCCGCTTGCCGCCGCTGGCGATGATGTGGTCGGCGATCTGGTTGATCAGCACCACGTCGGAGGACAGCCGCTGGCGGATCAGCGCGTCGACGCGCTGCATGTCGGCCGCGGCAAGATCGCGCACATGGGTGAAGTCGGCGGGGTGACTGGCGTCGGCTGGCATCGGGATCATGGGGGCTTCAGGGCGGCGTACAGCGTGATTATAAGGCCTGCAGCGGATTGCGCCGTGGTTTGCGACGCATCCGGATCACCCGGGCGACCGTGGCACTCGCCGCAACGTTTGCAATAGCCGCTGCGTGGCCCAATCATGAGCACCTGTGGTTTCGCGAAAGCGTGCGCCGAGTACCGATCCGATGGCCCATCAAATCATCGAGCTGATTGCCCAGTACGGCCTGTTGCTGGTGTTCTTCAATGTACTGGTGGAACAGGCCGGCGTGCCGGTGCCGGCGGTGCCCACCATGATCGTGGCTGGCGCACTGAGCGCGAATGGCAAGCTGCCGCTGGCCGGCGTGGTGCTGGCCGCGGTCCTCGCCTGTCTGCTCAGCGATCTGCTCTGGTACTGGGCGGGCCGGCGCTTCGGCTCGGGCGTGATGCGCACGATCTGTCGCATCTCGCTGTCGCCGGATTCCTGCGTGAAGCAGTCCGAATTGCGCTTCCAGCGCTGGCGCGGGCGGGTGTTGCTGATTGCCAAGTTTGTACCGGGGCTGTCGACGGTGGCGCCGCCGCTGGTCGGCGCGATGGGTTTGCGCGCCGGCAGCTTCGTACTGCTGGATGGTCTGGGCTCGTTGCTGTGGGTGGGCGTCGCGGTTGGGCTCGGCTATGCGTTCGCCGCGCAGATCGACGATCTGCTGGACGCAATGGCCAGTGCGGGTACCGTCGCGTTCGAATTGTTGCTGGTCCTGCTGGCGCTTTATATCGCCGCCAAATGGTGGCAACGCCGACGTCTGCTGGTGGCCTTGCGCATGGCGCGCATCAGCGTCGACGAACTGAACCAGTCCATCACGGACGGGCAGAACCCGGTGGTGGTCGATGTGCGTTCGCAGGCGGCGCGCCTGCTCGACACGCGGATCATCCCGGGCGCGCTGCTGGCCGATCTGGACCGGGTCACCCACGCACTGCAGGACATCCCGCCGGATCGCGAGCTGGTGATCTATTGCAGCTGCCCGAACGAAGTCTCCGCCGCCAAGGCGGCCCAGCTGCTGATGGCGATCGGTTACCGCAACGTGCGTCCGTTGCTGGGTGGGCTCGATGCGTGGGATGCGGCCGGCTACACGGTCGAGCGGCTTGCTGGCGACCCTGCCGATGACTCGCTGCACATGACGGCCTGAGCTCCAATTCGACCTCATTCGGAAAATTTACGCGTTCTATACGCGTAACCGCCGCCGCGATACCCCGTTCTTATACGGCAATTCCTACAGTGCTCGTCGCCCTTTCATGGAGTCGACGCCGATGGATTTCGTCTATCTGTTGTTCCTGCTCGTGCTGTGCGTGGCCACGCTGGGCTTTGCGCTGATCTGCGACCGGCTGAGTCCGCGCAAGTAGACCAGTTGCCGCGTCCGCCTTCTTCAATCTGCATGAGTTCCCAATCATGAATGTCCTCTACGTCCTCGCCGGCCTGATCTCCGTGGCGCTGGCCGGCTACCTGTGTGTGGCCCTGCTCAAGCCGGAGTGGTTCGAATGACCACCAATGATTTCCTGCAGGTCGGCCTGTACCTGGTCGTATTGCTGCTGCTGGTGAAGCCGGTCGGCAGCTACATGGCGCTGGTGTTTGCCGAGGCGCCGAATCGGGTCACCCGCTTCGGCAGCCGCGTGGAACGCGGCATCTATCGCCTGTGCGGTATCCGCGACGATGAAGCGATGGGCTGGAAGCGTTACGCGCTGGCCATGCTGTTGTTCAACGTACTTGGCGTGCTGGTCGTCTACCTGTTGCAGCGCATGCAGCAATGGTTGCCGCTGAACCCGCAGCACTTCGCCGCGGTGTCGCCCGATTCGGCGATGAACACGGCAATCAGCTTCGCCACCAACACCAACTGGCAGGGCTACGCCGGTGAATCGACGATGAGCTACCTGACCCAGATGACGGGTCTGGCAGTACAGAATTTCCTCTCCGCGGCGACCGGCATCGCGGTGCTGGTCGCGGTGGTGCGTGGCTTCAGCCGGCGCTCCTCGCTCAGCATCGGCAACTTCTGGGTCGACCTCACGCGCAGCACGCTATATGTACTGCTGCCGCTGTCCTTGCTGATCGCGCTGCTGCTGGTATCGCAGGGCGTGGTGCAGAACTTCAAGTCGTATGTCGACGTGCCGGTGGTGCAGACCACCAGTTACACCGAGACGGTGAAGGATGCGGCAGGCAATGCGTTGAAGGATGCCGCCGGCCATGACGTGACCAAAGAAACACCGGTCACCATACAGACCCTGCCGATGGGTCCGGCCGCGTCGCAGATCGCGATCAAGATGCTCGGCACCAATGGCGGCGGCTTCTTCAATGCGAACTCGGCGCACCCGTACGAGAACCCCACGCCGTTCTCCAACTTCATCGAGATGCTGGCGATTTTCCTGGTCCCTGGCGGCCTTTGCTACATGTTCGGCGTGCAGGTGGGCGACCGGCGCCAGGGTTGGGCGATTCTTGCCACCATGCTGGTGATTTTCATCCCGTTGACGATCGGCCTGGTGGCGGCCGAGCAGGCCGGCAATCCGGCGCTGCATGGGCTGGCGGTCGATGCGCATGCCTCGGCGCTGCAGGCCGGTGGCAACATGGAAGGCAAGGAGACGCGCTTCGGCATCGCTTCGTCCGGCCTGTTCGCGGCGATCACCACAGCTGCCTCGTGCGGTGCGGTGAACGCGATGCACGATTCGCTGACCCCGCTGGGCGGCCTGGTGCCGATGTGGCTGATGCAGCTGGGCGAGGTGATCTTCGGCGGCGTCGGCTCGGGGCTGTACGGCATGCTTGCGTTCGCGGTGGTGGCGGTGTTCATCGCCGGGTTGATGGTGGGCCGCACGCCGGAATACCTCGGCAAGAAGATCGAAGCCTATGAGATGAAGATGGCCAGCCTGGCGGTACTGCTGCCGTGCGCGCTGGTGGTGATCGGCACGGCGATCGCGGTGATGGTGCCGGCTGGCGTGGCGGGCATCGCCAACCCCGGCGCGCATGGCTTCAGCGAGATCCTCTACGCGGTCAGTTCGGCGTCGAACAACAACGGCAGCGCGTTCGGCGGTCTCTCGGCGAACACGCCGTTCTGGAACGTGCTGCTCGGCATTTGCATGTTCCTTGCCCGTTTCCCGCTCGCCATCGCGATGCTGGCGATGGCCGGCTCGCTCGCCGCCAAGCGTCATGTGCCCGAATCCGCCGGCACCTTGCCCACGCATACGCCGCTGTTCGTCACGCTGCTGGCCTGCGTGGTGATCGTGGTCGGTGCGCTGACCTTCCTTCCGGCACTGGCCCTGGGGCCGATCGCCGAATCCCTGATGTCGGGACATTGAATCATGACCGCACAAACGCAAGCAGCGAGCGGCTTCAGCCGCGAGCTGATTCTCACGGCGATAGCCGACTCGTTCCGCAAGCTGTCGCCACGGTTGCAGTTCCGCAATCCGGTGATGTTCGTTGTCTTCGTCTGCAGCGTGCTGACCACGTTGTTGTGGGCGCAGGCGCTCGCCGGCCACGGCGAGGCACCGACCGGCTTCATCTTCTGGGTCAGCCTGTGGCTGTGGTTCACGCTGTTGTTCGCGAATTTCGCCGAGGCGCTGGCGGAGGGCCGCGGCAAGGCGCAGGCCGATGCGCTGCGCAGCTCGCGCAAGGATGTGATCGCGAAGAAGCTGGCATCGGCCGATCGCCATGCAGCGATCACCTTCGTTCCGTCCAGCGATCTGCGTACCGGCCACCACGTGCTGATCGAGGCGGGCGAGCAGGTTCCCGGCGACGGTGAAGTGGTGGTCGGTGCGGCCAGCGTGGACGAGAGCGCGATCACCGGCGAATCCGCACCGGTGATCCGCGAATCCGGCGGCGACCGCAGCGCGGTCACCGGCGGCACACGTGTGCTGTCGGACTGGCTGGTAGTGCGCATCACCAGCAATCCGGGCGAGAGCTTCCTCGATCGCATGATCGCGATGGTGGAAGGCTCCAAGCGGCGCAAGACGCCGAACGAGATCGCGCTGACGATTTTGCTGGCGAAGTTCACCCTGATCTTCCTGCTGGCCTGTGCCACCTTGCTGCCGTACTCGATCTACAGCGTGCAGGTCGCCGGTGTCGGTCATCCGATCACGCTGACAGTGCTGGTCGCGCTGCTGGTGTGCCTGATCCCCACCACGATCGGCGCGCTGCTGTCCGCGATCGGCATCGCCGGCATGGACCGGATGATCCGCGCCAACGTGATAGCTACCTCCGGTCGGGCGGTCGAGGCCGCCGGCGATGTTGACGTGCTGCTGCTGGACAAGACCGGCACCATCACGTTGGGCAATCGCCAGGCGGTGGCGTTCTATCCGGCGCCGGGCATCGACGAAAAAATCATGGCCGAGGCCGCGCAGTTGGCCTCGCTGGCCGACGAGACGCCGGAGGGCCGCAGCATCGTAGTGCTGGCGAAGGATAACTTCGGGCTGCGTGAGCAGCAGTTGGAACCGATGCACGCACAGTTCGTGCCGTTTACCGCGCAGACGCGCATGAGTGGCGTCGATTTCGGCACGCGGCAGATCCGCAAGGGTGCGCTGGATGCGGTGGAGAAGCATCTGGCGGCGCAAAACAGCCATCTGCCACCACTGGTCCGGCGCATGGCCGAGGATATCGCGCGGCGCGGCGCCACACCCTTGGTCGTCACCGAAGGCTCGCGGGCATTGGGCGTGATCGAGCTGAAGGACATCGTCAAGGGCGGCATCAAGGAGCGCTTCGCCGAGATGCGCCGGATGGGCATCAAGACCATCATGATCACCGGCGACAACCCGCTCACCGCAGCAGCGATCGCGGCCGAGGCGGGCGTGGATGATTTCCTCGCCGAGGCCACCCCCGAAGCCAAGCTGAAGCTGATCCGCGATATCCAGGCCGAGAACCGGCTGGTGGCGATGTGCGGCGACGGAACCAACGATGCGCCGGCGCTGGCCCAGGCCGACGTGGCGGTGGCGATGAACACCGGCACGCAGGCCGCGAAAGAGGCCGGCAACATGGTCGACCTCGATTCCAACCCGACCAAGCTGATCGAGGTGGTGGAGATCGGCAAGCAGATGCTGATCACCCGCGGCTCGCTGACCACGTTCTCGATTTCCAACGATATCGCCAAGTACTTCGCGATCATCCCGGCTGCGTTCGCCACCACCTATCCGGCGCTCAACGCGCTCAACGTGATGCACCTGGCGACGCCGCAGAGCGCGATCCTGTCGGCGGTGATCTTCAATGCGCTGATCATCATCTTCCTGATCCCGCTGGCGCTGAAAGGTGTGAAGTACCGCGCGCTCGGCGCCGGCGCGCTGCTGCGCCGCAACCTGCTGGTCTACGGCCTCGGCGGCATCGTGGTGCCGTTCCTCGGCATCAAGCTGATCGACATGTTGCTGGTCCTGTGCGGACTGGCGTGAGGAGTTCTGTCATGCAGACATTGAAAGTATCCATATCCCTTCCAGATGAAACCCATCCGGACATCGAGCTGCACCTGTCGGCCAACAATTCGGACTGCGATGTGGCGATTGCGCTGCCGCTGGGTGCACGCCGCAAGCTGGCCGTCGTCGCCGGGGCCAGTTCCCACGAAGCGGCAAGCACGGCCGATGACGATTACGTGCTCGGCGGTTATGCCGGTATCTGAAGCCGCCTCCCGATTGCCAGTGATGTGCGTCGCCTGCGCCAAGCAACGACGCCGGAGTTTCCCAATGAAGTTACGCTACCTCGCTGCTGCGGCAGCCTTGCTCTCCATCAGTTGCATTGCCGTCGCCCATGCGGACGATGCACCGCCCAGTCCGGTCGCCGGCAATGTCGCGCTGACCTCCGATTACATGTTCCGCGGCCTCACCCAGACTTGGGGTCGTCCGGCAATCCAGGGTGGTGCCGACTACGCCAATCCGAATGGCTTCGCGGCCGGCTTCTGGGGTTCGAGCATCAGCGAGCGCAGCTATCCCGGTGGCACGATGGAGCTGGACCTGTATGCCAGTTACGGTCGGGCGATCAGCGGCGACTGGTCATGGCGCGCCGGCATCTATGGCTATGTCTATCCCGGCGCGAACCTCGACCAGGCTGGGCTCGCGTCGCGCTCGCTCAATACGGTCGAGGCCAACGTTGCGTTGACCTGGAAGCAGTTCACGCTGAAGTACAACCATTCGCTCACCGACTACTTCGGCGTGGATGCCGAGCAGGGTTATCGCGGCGATTCCAAGGGTACGAGCTATCTGCAACTGGATGCCGCGTTCCCGTTGAATGATGCATGGAGCCTGGCGCTGCATGCCGGTCACACGCACTACACCACTACGTTGGTGACGCCATTGGCCAACGGTGCGCGCGATCCCGCGTACAGCGATTTCGGTGCCACGCTGAAGTATCAGGTCGCCACGCACTGGTCGCTGAGCGCGGGCCTCACCTACGCCACCAACGCGGATTTCTATCGCCGCACTTCCAGCTTCCTCGATGCCAGTGACACGCGCAATGTCGGCGGTTCGCGCGGGTTCGTGATGCTGCAAGGCACGTTCTGACCGGAGCAAGATCCATGAGCAAACTATTACGCCAATCCTTCGTCCTGCTGCTGTTGATGACTGTGATCACCGGCGTGCTCTATCCACTGCTGGCCACCGGCGTGGCCCAGCTGGTCTTTCCGCGACAGGCCAACGGCAGCCTGATCGTGAAGGACGGCAAGCCGGTCGGTTCCGCGCTGATCGGGCAGTCGTTCACCGACCCGAAGTACTTCTGGGGACGACCGTCGGCGACCACGCCGCAGGCGAACAACGGTGCCAGTTCAGGTGGCTCCAACCTGGGCCCGACCAATCCTGCGCTGACCGACGCGGCGAAGCAGCGCATTGCCGCACTGCATGCCGCCGATCCCGGCAACACCGCACCGGTGCCGGTGGATCTGGTCACTGCCTCGGGCAGCGGCCTCGATCCGGAGATCAGTCCAGCGGCGGCGCAGTACCAGCTGGCGCGGGTGGCGAAGGCGCGTGGACTCAGTACCGCGCAGGTACAGGCCTTGCTGAACGAATACACCCGCGGTCGCCAGCTTGGTGTGCTCGGGGAGTCTCGGGTCAACGTGCTGCAGCTCAACCTGGCGCTGGATGCGCTGCAACGTTAGGGAGTCCTTCTCTCCTTCGGGGAGAAGGTGCCCGGAGGGCGGTGAGGTGCGGTGCTTGCGCCGATGCTGATCCAAAGCAGGCTCCGATGTAAGAATGACACGAGCACCGACCCCTTGCCCCAGTCCTCTCCGCGAAGGGGAAGGGGTAACGGCACGCAAACCGGCGAAGATGGGACACCCATGACCGAACCCTCCCGCGAAGCGCGTGCCGATGCCCTGCTGAGCACCGAGCACGACGAGCGCAACCATCGACTGAAAATCTTCCTCGGCGCCGCGCCCGGCGTCGGCAAGACGTACGCGATGTTGTCCGCCGCACGCGAGCTGAAGCGACAGGGCGTCGATGTGGTGGTCGGCGTGGTCGAGACCCACGGTCGTGCGGAAACCGCCGCCCTGATGGAAGGTATGGAAGTGCTGCCGCGCCGCCAGGTGCGTTACCAGTCGTCCGACGGCAGCGAGCGCGACTTCACCGAATTCGATCTGGATGCCGCGCTGGCGCGCAAGCCGGCGGTGCTGCTGGTCGACGAGCTGGCGCATCGCAACCTGCCCGGTGGCCGGCACGAACGACGCTGGCAGGACATCGCCGAACTGCTCGATGCCGGCATCGAGGTGTATAGCGCGCTCAACGTGCAGCATCTGGAAAGCCTCAACGACCAGGTGCGCCGCATCACCGGCATCACCGTGCGCGAGACGGTGCCGGATGCTTTCCTCGATCACGCGCGCGACATCGTGCTGGTCGACCTGCCGCCGCGCGAGCTGATCGGCCGGCTCAAGCAGGGCAAGGTCTATGTGCCGGAGACGGCCGCGGCGGCGCTGGACGCGTTCTTTTCGCCGACGAATCTGGCCGCCTTGCGCGAACTGGCGCTGGACACCATCGCCGGTCACGTCGACAGCGACCTGCGCGAGCACATGCTGGCGCGTGGCAGCGCGATGACGGTGCGTCGCCGCGTGCTGGCTGCGATCGACGGCCACGGCCAGAGCGAGTACCTGGTACGCGTGGCAAGGCGCATCGCCGAGCGGCGCGGTGCACCGTGGAGTGTCGCCTTCGTCGACACCGGGGCGCGACTGGACCCCGCGCGGCGCGGGCAGTTGGATGCGGCGATGCGGCTGACGCGCCGGCTCGGCGGCGAGGCGATCATCCTGCGCGGCCATGCGATCGCCGACGAACTGCTGGCGCACGCCGATCGCGAGGGCGTCGGCCAGATCATCCTCGGGCGCACGCGTGAACGGTTGGTGGCGCGCATGCTGGGCCGTTCGCTGACCCAGCTGCTGCTGCGCCGCGGCGCGCATCTGGAACTGACCATCATCGCCACGCCGAGCGAACGGGCGAAGGCGCGTCGCCGGATGCGGCTGCCGTCCGCGCGCGGATCGCGCAGCGAATACCTCTACGCCACCGTGGCTACCCTGATTGCGTTCGGGCTGGCGTTCGTCGCCGACCGTTACCTGTCGGTGGCGAACCTGTCGCTGATCTTCCTCACCGCGGTGCTGGTGGTGGCGGTACGCACGCGCATGTCGGTGGCCGTCTATACGGCAATCCTGTGTTTCCTCGGCTACAACTTCTTCTTCGCGCCGCCGCGTTACACCCTGGCGATTTCCAGCGTCGACGACGTGCTGGCGGTGACGCTGTTCCTGGTGGCGGCGCTGGTCTGCAGCCGTCTCGCCACGCGGCTGGCCAGCCAGGTGGAGTCCTTGCGCGGCGCACATGTGCAGGCGCGCGCACTGCTCACGCTGGGCCAGCAACTGACCGCCAGCACCGACGCCAGCGGCATCCGTGATGTCGGCAGCAAGGCGCTTGCGCATGCGTTGCGATGCGATGCGGCCATCCTCGCCCGCGATGCGGAGCAGGTGTTGCGCGTGGTGGCGAGCGTGCCGCCGGAACGTGCGTTGTTGCCGCAGGATCTGGCCGCGGCCGACTGGAGCGACCACCATGGCGAGCAGGCCGGGCGTTACACCGACACCTTGAATGCGGCGCCGTGCTGGGTACTGCCGCTGGGCAGCGAGAGCCGGCCTCTGGGCGCGGTGGCATTGCGCTTCGATCCGACACTGCGCGAACCCGATCCCGACCAGCGCAGTCTTGCGCTGGCGATGACGCAGGACATCGGCCAGGCGCTGGAGCGCGCACGGCTTTCCGACGAACTCGAAGGCGCGCGCGTGCAGGGCGAGACCGAGCGCCTGCGCAACGCGCTGCTGTCGTCGGTGTCGCACGACCTGCGCTCACCGCTGGCATCGATGATCGGCGCCGCCGGCACCCTGATCAGCTACGAGGAAAAATTGCCGCTGGAGGAACGCCGCGAGTTGCTGCAGGCGATCCTCGGCGAGGGCCAGCGGCTCGATCGCTACATCCAGAACCTGCTCGACATGACCCGGCTCGGCCACGGCACGCTGAAACTCAACCGCGACTGGACCGACAGCGCCGAGATCGTCGCCGCAGCCGTGACGCGCTTGCGCAAGCTGTTTCCCGACCTGCGCGTGGAGACGCTGGCGCCGAGCGAGGCAGTGCTGCTCTACGTGCATCCGGCATTGATCGAGCAGGCGCTGTTCAACATCCTGGAGAACGCCGCGCGCTTCTCGCCGCCGGACGAGCCGGTCCGGGTCAGCGTGCACAGCACCGGCGAACGCCTGCTGATCGACGTCAGCGATCGCGGCCCCGGCATACCGGAGGACGAGCGGGCACGCATCTTCGACATGTTCTATTCGGTATCACGTGGTGATCGTGCGCCCCAAGGTACCGGGCCAGGCACCGGGCTGGGTCTGGCGATCTGCCGCGGCATGATCGGCGCACACGGCGGCAGCGTGGAGGCCTTGCCCGGCGACGGCATCGGCACCACCATCCGCATCAGCCTGCCGTTGCCGGCGCCACCCGATACTGACGCATGACCTCAGCAGCACCGCGCATTCTGGTGATCGATGACGAGGCGCAGATCCGCCGCTTCCTCGATATCGGCCTGCGCGCCGAAGGCTACGAGGTGCTGCTGGCGGCGACGGCCGCCGAGGGATTGGCGCTGGCGGCCACGCGCACGCCGGATCTGGTCATCCTCGATATCGGCCTGCCCGACATGGAAGGCCACGCAGTACTGGCCGAACTGCGCCAGTGGAGCCAACTGCCAGTGCTGATGCTGTCGGTGCGCGACGCCGAGAGCGAGAAGGTGCGCGCGCTCGATCACGGCGCCAACGACTACATGACCAAGCCATTCGGCATCCAGGAGCTGATGGCGCGCCTGCGTGCGCTGTTGCGCAACCGGCCCGGCGAGCCGGAGGTATCGCCACGCTACGACGATGGCCGGCTCAGCATCGACCTGGCCCGTCGCGAAGTGAGCCTGGATGGCGCCCCGCTGGCGCTGACGCGCAAGGAGTTTGCGGTGCTGGCGATGTTGCTGCGCCACGCCGGCCGCGTGGTCACCCAGCAGCAACTGCTGCGCGAGGTGTGGGGGCCGACCCATACCGGCGACAGCCAGTACCTGCGCATCGTGATCGGCAAGCTGCGCCAGAAACTGGGCGACGACCCGGCCAATCCGCGCTGGCTGAAGACCGAGCCAGGTGTTGGCCACCGCTTTATAACCGCCTGAACCGTTCCGGGACCATCGCTGGCGGCGCCAGAACCCTTGCGGCGCCTGCCTTCCACCGCAGATCGCATGGGAGTTGGCCCACGCCGAAGCGGGGTTTGCGCAGGTGGCATCGGCGGCTGCCGCAGGTATGATATCCAGCCAGTTTCATCACTCCGGCCGCAACCCATCCCGAATTTGCGGCCGGCTCAACAGAGGACATCCCATGGCACGCGGCATCAACAAAGTCATCCTGGTCGGCAACCTCGGCAACGACCCCGAGGTGCGTTACACCACCAGCGGTACCGCGATCGCCTCGCTGAGCATCGCCACGTCGGAAAGCTGGACCGACAAGCAGTCGGGCGAGAAGCAGGAGCGCACCGAGTGGCATCGCGTGAAGATGTTCGGCCGACTGGCCGAGATCGCCGGCGAGTACCTGAAGAAGGGCCGGCAGGTCTACATCGAAGGCTCGCTGCGCACCGACAAGTACACCGACAAGGCAGGCGTCGAGAAATATTCGACCGACATCATCGCCAGCGAGATGCAGATGCTCGGCGGCAATGAGGCCGGTGGCGGCGGTGGTGGCGGCCAGCGCGAACGCCCGCAGAGCAGCGGTGGCGGCCAGCGCCAGGGCGGCAGCAATTACGGCAATCCGTCGCGAGGCAACGATGACCACGGCGGCCCGTCGCGGCAGTCGCCGGCACCGGCCGACAGCGGCTTCGCGGATGACGAGATTCCGTTCTAGATTTCACCATTCGTATAAACGTTGCGATTACACGGGGAGCCAGCTATTTAGCTGGCTCCTTCTGTCTTTTTGGACTAGTTGCTGACCGATCCTGCCTGGCATGTCGACGATGGCGAAGTCGTCGGCATGTGCATGCATCTTTACAAAACGTGGAGTCCAGCTGTGCCCTGTTGTTGGTTGACTGGTCTTTCGACTAGGCGGTTTTAGACAGATTCTTGAATGCCGTGGCCAGCGTATGTAGCGCATTGCGCGATCGGCGGTCATGGAGCGCCGAATACAGCACCACCTCGTGGGTGGGTAGCGGAGGCAATGAAAGCGCGCGGCCAATATCGATGGTGCCGGACGGCGCAGCACGCTTCGGCAGCACGGCGATTGCCAATCCAATCGTCGCTGCAGCCCCCACCACGGCGGCGCCCTTGCCGATAAACACCTCCGTCCAGGCGATGCCGGCACTGTCAAGCGCACGGACCGCGGCCGCACGGATGCTGCATGTTTCCCCCTGGGTCGATAGCGGCAACGGTTGACCTGCACGCGGCTGCCAGTGCGCGGCAGCGATCCAGGCGAACGATTCGGCGAATAGCACTTCACCGTTGCGACGACGATCTTCCGACTGCAATGTCAGGGCAGCATCCAGCACGCCATCGTCGTAGGCCTTGAGCACTTCGTTTGAGCCGGCTACTCGCAGCTCGATCACCAGATTCGGATCGTGCTCGTTCATCCGACGCAACAAACCGGGCAACTCGCTACCCACCAGCTGGTGGCTGATGCCGATAACCAGCCGGCGCTGCTTCACTTCAAATGAGGCGATGGCGCGCTCATGCGCCCCAACCAGCTCGCGCGCGGCCTCCATGAAAGCGGCCCCCTCGGCAGATAGCCGCACCTGGCGCGGCGTTCGCTCCAGCAGTCGTCGGCCCAACTGGTCTTCCAGTCGGCGCAATTTCAGGCTGATCGCCGATTGCGTGCTGTCCAGCGCGTCTGCGGCACGGGTGAAGCTCTGTAGCTCAGCGGTCAGGACAAAAGCTTTGACGGCATCCAGGTCGAGGGATTTCATGGCTTATCCATGTCATTTTGAAATGACTGAAACACAGATTGATGTGTTTTCTAAATGGATGATAGCGCACACACTGCGCCGCACATCGTCCCTCAAGGCGGCAAATCTTTCATTGGCCGGCTTCCGGCCATCATCTGAACAGGCACTTGCTCATGCGCTCGCTCTGGTGCGGTCTGCTGACGCTGCATGGCCATGTCGTCGATTCGCGTCGCACGCTTCGATGGGCCGATCCGACCGCATGGAAAGCACAACAAAACACCGAAAGGACGACTGCATCTGGCAACAACACAGCCGATTCGGCACAACCTGCAGGGTACCCAGCCATGAAATCAGCAAAGACATTTCTATTCGCCCTTCTGATCCTTCTCCCGTTCCACGCAGCCACCGCCTCGGAGCCCCATAAAATGAATGCCGTGGCTGCCATCGAAGGCACCTGGACGCTTGCTTTTGCCGACGTCAAACA
>DAHUXL010000027.1 GCA_027307195.1 Rhodanobacter sp.
GTACGGGCGCTACTGGGGCGCGTCGGTAGACATTCCCGGGCTGCATTTCGAACTGTGCTACTACCGCGGCATCGAGCACGCGATCACCCATCAGCTTGCCCGTTTCGAGCCCGGCGCCCAGGGCGAACACAAGCTGGCGCGCGGCTTCCTGCCGGTCCGTACGCACTCGCGACACTATCTGGTGAATCCGGATTTCCGCGCTGCCGTCGCCGCGGCGCTTGCCAGCGAATCGCAAGCGGTCGACGCTTATGTCGTCGAGCTGCAAAGCCATAGTCCTTACGCCGAACACCATCGCGCCGATCACAGCCGTCCCGAACGATGATGCGCCTGCCGCTACTGGATCCCGTTGCTTGGGATCGCTTCCCCGACCCGTGCCAGGCACTGGCCGAGCCGAATGGTCTGCTGGCGTTCGGTGGTGACCTGTCGCCGCAACGCCTGCTCGCCGCCTACGCCCTCGGCATCTTTCCCTGGTTCAGTGAGGGCGAGCCGATCCTGTGGTGGTCGCCCGATCCGCGCTGCGTGTTCCTCACCGGAACAGCACGGATCAACCGCAGCCTGCGCCGTCAGCTGGCCGGCCGGCACTGGCGGCTAACCGTCGACCATGCGTTCGACCAGGTCATCCGCGCCTGCGCCGCGCCACGCGTCAACGACTCGGGCACCTGGTTGGTGCCGGCAATGATCGATGCGTATGTGCAATTGCATCGTCAGGGTCACGCACACAGTGTGGAAGTCTGGGATGGCGAGCGGCTGGTCGGCGGCATCTACGGCGTCGCGGTCGGCCGGCTGTTCTGCGGCGAATCGATGTTCAGCGCCGAGAGCGGCGGCTCCAAGATCGCACTGATCGCGCTCGCCCGCCTGCTGCATGACATGGACTTCCCGCTGATCGATACCCAGGTCAGCAACGCGCATACGCTCAGCCTCGGTGCGATCGAGATACCGCGCGCGCAGTTTCTGCAGCAGGTCGTCCAGCTCGGCCAGCGCTCCGGACTCGTCGGCAGCTGGGCCGCGTTCACGCCACGCCTGATCCAGCCTTGCGCCAGCGATTGACGACGGCCAGTTTCAGCCAGCCGGAGCGTGGCCGAGCATCTTGAGTTCGTCGTAGTGGGCCAGGAACAGCGTCACCAGGTCGGGATCAAGCTGGCTGCCGGCGACCTGGCGCAGATAGTCCAGCACGTCGGGTTCCGGCCACGCCGGCTTGTAGACCCGCGCCGTGATCAGCGCATCCCACACATCGACCACGCTGAAGATCCGCGCCGCCAACGGAATCGCCTCGCCACGCAGGCCCTGCGGGTAACCGGTACCGTCCCAGCGTTCGTGATGGCTGTACGGAATGTCGCTGGCCTTGCGCAGGAAATCGACCTGCTGCAACAAGTCATGGCCGAGCTGCGGGTGCTGGCGCATCACCGCCATCTCGTCATCATCCAGCTTGCCTGGCTTGATCAGGATCGAGTCCGGCAACGCCAGCTTGCCGATGTCATGCAGCAAGGCGCCGAACGTGAGATGGCGCAGCGCTTCGCCATGCACGCCGGCGAGCCGGGCCAGACCGGCAGACATGCGCATCACCCGGTCGGAATGGTCGCCGGTTTCCTTGTGGCGGATGTCCATCGCCGAGACCAGCACGCGCAACGCCTGCTTGTGGCCGTTGCGCAAGGTCTCGTTGGCCATCTGCAGGCGGCGCAGGTCGCGGCCGATCATCCAGTACAGCAGCGCCCCGGTGGCCAGTACGAACAGGCCACCCTTGACGCTCTGCAGGAAGGTGAGCTCGGCCTGGCCATGCACCATCGCATTCAGTGCGCGATCGGAAAACCAGATCCACAGCGTGGACAGCAGCACGTAGGAAAAGGCCGTGCGGAATTGGGGACTGATCGTCAAGGCTAAGGCTCCGGCGAGAAAGTCTTGAGCACGACACACACATTACGCTTCTTGCGGTCAGGCGCGGCAGTGTGAGGCACGAGCCGGTGCGACTGTGTGACAGAAACCTCAGCCGGCCCGTACGGCGTACTTGCGCGCCACGTAATCGTCCAGGATGCCGACAAACTCGTTGGCGATATTGTCACCACGCAAGGTCATCGCCTTCTCGCCATCGATGAACACTGGCGCCGCCGGCGCCTCGCCGTTGCCGGGCAGCGAGATGCCGATGTTGGCGTGCTTGGATTCGCCGGGACCGTTGACGATGCAGCCCATCACCGCCAGCGTCAGGTTCTCCACACCGTCGTACTTGATGCGCCAGACCGGCATCTGCGCGCGCACATGTTCCTGCACGGTCTTGGCCAGTTCCTGGAAGAACTCGCTGGTGGTGCGGCCGCAACCGGGACACGCGGTGACCAGCGGTGTGAACGAGCGCAGGCCCATCGTCTGCAGCAGTTCCTGCGCCACGATCACCTCGCCGGTGCGCGAGGCGCCCGGCTCGGGCGTGAGCGAGATGCGGATGGTGTCGCCAATGCCTTCCTGCAGCAGCACCGCCAGCGCGGCGCTCGAGGCGGTGATGCCCTTCGAACCCATGCCGGCTTCGGTGAGCCCCAGATGCAACGCGTAGTTGCAGCGCGCCGCCAGGTCGCGATACACCGCGATCAGCTCCTGCACGCCGGAGACCTTGCACGACAGGATGATGCGATCGCGGGCCAGCCCGATCTTCTCGGCCAGTGCAGCCGAATCCAGCGCCGAACGGATCAACGCCTCGCGCGCCACGTGCGAGGCATCCCACGGATCGGCGCGCTGCGCGTTCTCATCCATCAGCGCGGTGACCATGCTCTGGTCGAGCGAGCCCCAGTTCGCGCCGATGCGCACCGGCTTGTCGTAGCGCAGCGCCATCTCGATGATCGCGCCGAACTGGCTGTCCTTCTTCTTGCCGAAGCCGACGTTGCCGGGATTGATGCGGTACTTCGCCAGCGCCTCGGCACAGGCCGGCTCGCGTTCCAGCAACTGATGACCGTTGTAGTGGAAGTCGCCGATGATCGGCACGTCCACGCCCATCATCGCCAGCCGTTCGGCGATGCGCGGCACCGCCGCAGCCGCCGCCGGCGTGTTCACCGTGATGCGCACCAGTTCGGAGCCGGCACGGGCCAGCTCGGCAATCTGTCTGGCAGTACTGGCCGGATCTTCGGTGTCGGTATTGGTCATGGACTGCACCACCACCGGCGCACCGCCACCGACGTGGATCTTGCCGATCTGCACGGCCACGCTGGGCCGGCGTAGCGCCGGTTCGGCCGGACGCGGTTTGTGCGAAGCAATCTCACTCATGGAATCAACCGGAAGACAGGTCGCGATGGTCCGCGACGACACCGCCAAGGATACCCGATCGAGCTTGCCATCCTGTGGCAAATCGGCGCATCGTGGTCCAGAGGCTGACGATCAGCGGGCCGTAGCCGGGCACGCCGTTGGCGCATGATCGGAACAGGCCAGCCATGCGTCCTGCCCGCGCAAGCCGAAGCTGTGGCTCGTCACTGATCCGCGCGGTCGCCATGAGGTCGGCATGGGCGGGGGCGACGGCTCTGCCCCATCACGCGACAGGCGCCGGTGCGCGGATCGGGCGAATTGCCGCAGCAAATTGATCGTGGTCATGGCGAGGCGCCATGCTTGGGCGAATACTGTAGGGATTGACCAGGGAAGCCATATGCCGAATACCGAGTATTACAACGACAAGGTCGTGCGCCAGTTCCTGCTGGCCGCGGCGGTGTGGGGCATCATCGGCATGTCGGTCGGCGTGTATATCGCCGCCGAGCTGATGTGGCCCGCACTGAACTTCGATATCCCCTGGATCACTTTCAGCCGGTTGCGACCTGACCATACCTTCGGCGTGATCTTCGCATTCGGTGGCTCAGCGTTGATGGGCACCTGCTACTACGTGGTGCAGCGCACCGGCCACGCGCGGCTGGCACTCGGCAAACTGGCCGGATTCACGTTCTGGGGCTGGCAGCTGATCTGCGTGCTGGCGATGGTTTCGATGCCGCTGGGTCTGACCACGAGCAAGGAATACGCCGAACCGGAATGGTGGATCGCGCTGCTGACCGCGGTCGTGTGGGTGAGCTTCGGCACGGTGTTCTTCGCCAGCCTAGCGCGGCGTCGGATCAAGCACATCTACGTGGCGAACTGGTACTACGGCGCCTTCATCATCGCGGTGGGCCTGCTGCATATCGTCAACCACCTGTCGCTGCCGGTGTCCTGGACCAAGTCGTACCCGATCTACTCGGGCGTGGTCGATGCAATGGTGGAATGGTGGTACGGCCACAACGCGGTGGCGTTTTTCCTCACCGCCGGCTTCCTCGGCATGATGTATTACTTCGTGCCGCGGCAGGCACAGCAGCCGCTGTGGAGCTACCGCTTCTCGATCGTCAATTTCTGGGCGCTGATCTCGGTCTACATGTGGGCCGGCGCGCACCACCTGATGTACACCGCGCTGCCGGACTGGGTGCAGTCGGTCGGCATGGCGTTTTCGCTGGTGTTGTTGATGCCGAGTCTGGGCTCGGCGGCGAACGGCCTGCTCACCTTCAATGGCTCGTGGTGGCGGCTGAAGACCGACCCCGCTGCCAAGTTCATGGTGATGTCGCTGGTGTTCTACGCCGCGTCCACCTTCGAAGGTTCGATGATGGCGATCAAGACAGTGAACTCGCTGACGCACTACACCGACTGGACGATTGCCCACGTGCATTCGGGCTCGCTCGGCTGGGTGGCCATGATCACCATCGGCTCGCTCTACGCGATGGCGCCGCGCGCGCTGGGTCGTCCGGAGATGCATTCGCGCAGCAGCATGGAACTGCACTTCTGGCTGCACATGACGGGCACCCTGCTGTACGTGGGCTCGATGTGGACCGCCGGCGCCACCGAGGGCCTGATGTGGCGCGCCACCAATCCCGATGGCGCGCTCACCTATGGCTTCCTGGACAGCCTGATCGCGATCAAGCCGATGTACCTGATCCGCTGGCTGGGTGGCGTGTTCATCCTGTCCGGCATGTGGGTCATGGCGTGGAATCTTTGGTACACCGCGGCGGATGCGCGGGCACGACTGATCAAGCCGATCCCGGTGCCCATTCCCGAGCCGGTGCCGCATCAGGTACCCGCCCCACTGCCTGCGGCCGGTTGAGGACGAGATCATGGCCTACAAGCATTTCGAAGCGATCGAGAAACACGCCGGCCTGCTCGGCATCCTGATCGCGATCATGGTGTCGCTGGGTGGTCTGGCCGAGATCACCCCGCTGTTCGTCGAGGCGCATACGCTCAAGGCACCGGCTGGCGTGCATCCATACGATCCGTTGCGGCTGATGGGCAAGGACGTCTACGTGCGCGAGGGCTGCTACCTGTGCCACTCGCAGATGATCCGCGCGCTGCGTTTCGAGACCCAGCGTTATGGTCATTTCTCGACCGCCGCCGAGTCGGTCTACGACCGCCCGTTCCAGTGGGGCTCCAAGCGCACCGGGCCGGATCTGGCGCGGGTCGGTGGCAAGTACTCCGATGACTGGCAGCGCATGCACCTGATGAATCCACGTCAGGTCGTGCCGCAGTCGAACATGCCCGGCTATCCGTGGCTGGCGCACGACAAGATTGACGCCGCCGATGTGCAGGCGCGCATGCGCACCCTGCGCCGGCTGGGCGATCCGTACAGCGACGCCGACATTGCCGGCGCGCCGGCTGCGGTGGAAGGCAAGACCGAGATGGATGCATTGATCGCCTATCTGCAAGGCCTGGGCATCCGCAACGAACCCGCACCGACCGCTGCAGCGGCCAGTGATGGAGCCGCGCCATGACGCCCATGAACCCGGCCTGGGGCCACATCGCCGGCGCCATCATCCTGCTGATGATGTTCACCTTCATCGGCATCTGGATCTGGGCCTGGCGCAAATACCACAAGCCCACGTTCAATCGCATGGCGCGGTTGCCGATGGAAGACGAAGCCGTGGCCGCTGCCGATACCAAAGAGGATCGTCCATGAGTACGGGCTGGTCGTTGTGGGTGATGTTCCTGGTGGTGCTGAACATGGGCATCACGTTCTTTCTGTACCTGTGGGGACCGCGCGCAAAGATCCCGACCCTGCCCGACGGCACCAGCGGTCACGTGTGGGCCCATGGTGTGCTGCGCGAAGGCGTGCGCAAGTTGCCACTGTGGTGGGTGCTGTTCTCGGGATCGATGTTCGCCGCCGGATTCACCTACCTGGCGCTGTTTCCCGGTTTTGGCAGCTTCAAGGGTGTGCTGGGCTGGACCTCGCACGGCGAACTGGCGCGCAACGTGGCGGCCAACGAGGCCACGCTCGCGCCGTTGATCGATCGCTTCAGGCTGTACCCGGTCGAACAGCTGGCCAATGATCCGGCCGCGCAGCAGATGGGCAAGGTGCTGTTCGAAGACAACTGCGCCGCCTGCCACCAGCGCAGCGCGAAAGGCAACGTGGCGCTCGGCGCGCCCGATCTGACCGACAACGACTGGTTGTACGGCGGCAGCGGCAAGGACATCACCACCTCGATCCACGACGGCCGTAACGGCGTGATGCCGCCATGGGCCAGCCTCGGCGCGGACAATGTGAAGAACCTTGCGCAATACGTGCTGAGCCTGTCCGGCTCGCCGCACGACGAGGCCAAGGCCGCCGCCGGCAAACCGCTGTTCGCCACCTGCGCTGCCTGCCACGGTGCCGACGGCAAGGGCAATCCGGCGGTGGGCGCGCCCAACCTCACCGACCGCATCTGGCTGCATGGCGGCAGCGTGGCCGAGATCGAAAAGACCATCGGCGAGGGTCGCCAGGGCCATATGCCGGTGTGGAGTCCGCGACTGACCGACGACCAGATCCACACCGTCGCCGCCTACGTCTATCACCTGTCGCACGATGCCGATGCTGCCAGCAGCCAATGACATCGGCGCCCGCCACGGCACCGCCTGGCATCGCCAGCCGGTGCTGTGGCTGGGCGTCGTCATCTTCGTGGCCTCGCTGGCCGGTTGCGTGTGGATGATCGTACTCGGCGCGCATCACGCCGATATGCCGCTGGATACTTCGCACACCGTCTTCGGCGTCCCGGTCAGCGCACACAGCAGTCCGCCGCATCCTCCGGCCGACCCGCCGCGATGAGCACTTCCACAGCGAGCACTTATGCAGCGAGCACTGATGCGGCCGGCACTTACGCAGCGTGGGGCCATCCACAACTCGCCGCGCAGGTGTTGCGCCGTCGCCGCGATGGTTGCAGTGAGATCGCCCTGCGCGTCGAATCGCTGCATGACCCGCGGCAGGTGCTGTGGCTGGAGCAACGCATTCGTGCCCTGCCCGGCGTGCAGCATGTCGCTATCGATCGCCCGGCCCGACGCGTGCGGGTGGTGTGGGACGCGCAACGCACTTCGCTGCCCAGTCTGCTCGACAACTTTTCCGCCGCGCAATGCCCGGCGCAACCGCTGCAACTCGACAGCATCGACGACGCCCGCTCGCGCGAACAGCACGATGCGCTGAAGCGGCTGCTGGTCGCCGGCATGTGCGCGATGCAGGTGATGACCTATGCGTTCGTGATCTACATCGGTGTGGTCGATTTCGTCGACTTCAGCACGCGTCACCTGTTCCGCTGGCTCGGCCTGATCACTACCGTGCCGCTGGTGTTCTACTCGGCACAGCCGTTCTTCGCCGGCGCCGTGCGCGAACTGCGCGAACGCCGGCTCGGCATCAACCTGCCGGTGGCGCTGGCGGTGGCGCTGGTGTTCCTCGCCAGCACGTTCAACACGCTGCGCGGCAGTGGCGAGATCTATTTCGATTCGGTGAGCATGTTCGTGTTCCTGCTGCTCGGCGGTCGCTATCTGGAACTGCGCTCGCGCCATCGCAGCGGCGCACTCGGCGACGCGGTGATCGACGCAGCGCCCCTGCTGGCCGAACGCCGACGCGCCGATGGCGAACTGGAAACGGTTGCCGCAATCACCCTGCTGCCCGGTGATCGCGTGCATGTCGCCGAAGGGGGCACCGTGCCGGCGGACGGCATGCTGGAAAGCGCGTGCGTGCAGGTGGACGAGGCGCTGCTGTCAGGCGAATCCCGTCCGCTGCGCCGCGTACGTGGCGAGCGACTGATCGCCGGCAGCGTGCTGCTCTCCGGCCCTGCCGAGCTGCGCGTGGAGCACGGCGGCGCAGCCACCACGATGGCACGCCTGGGTGCGCTGGCCGCTCGTGCGCGACAGGCGCGCAGCCTGCTCGGCGGCAGCGATCGCGAGATCGGCCGCTTCGTCGGCCGCATATTGCTGCTGACTGCACTCACCGCGCTGGGTTGGCTGCTGGTCGAACCCGCGCGCGCCTTCGAGGCCGCCGTGGCTGTACTGGTGGTGGCCTGCCCCTGCGCGTTCGCACTGACCCGCCCGGCCACGCTGACCCGCGCGCTCGGCGTGCTGGCAGGTCGCGGCGTGCTGGTCACCGATGGCAGCGCGCTGGCCACGCTGGCGCAGGTCGACCATGCCTTGTTCGACAAGACCGGCACCCTGAGCGTGCCGCAACTGGACCGCCGCGCGGTCGAACCGCTGCGCGGCGACACGCTGGAACACGTGCTGCAACTGGCCGCCGCACTGGCCCACGAAAGCTCGCATCCGCTGGCCCGCGCGCTGGCCGAGGCCGCCCGCCAGCACGCGCTGCCGTTGCGTGCGCAGTCGGTGCAGGTCAGCGCCGGTGCCGGCATCAGTGGCGAGATCGATGGCCGCTGCCTGCGCCTGGGTCGCGCCGACTTCGCGCTCGCGCCCAGCGGCCAGCCCGTGTCGGCCGATACGGCGGGCGCGTTGCTGCTGGCCGATGCACAAGGCGCCATCGCGGCGTTCCATCTGGACGAACAACCGCGCGCCGATGCCCGCCGCATGCTCGATGCCCTGCGCGCCGACGGCATCGTGCCGACGATCGCCAGCGGCGACGGCGAAACGCGCGTGGCTACGCTGGCCAGCCGGCTCGGCATCGACAACTGGTACGCGCGCCAGTCGCCCGCCGACAAGCTCGAACGGCTGCAGGCCGCGCGCCGCGACGGTCATCTCACGCTGGCTGTCGGTGACGGCAGCAACGACGCGCCGATACTGGCCGGCGCCGACGTCTCTGCCGCGCTGACTTCCGGCACCGAACTGGCGCAGGCGCATGCCGACCTGCTGTTGCTGGATGGACGTCTGGACGGCCTTATCGATGCGCGAGTGATCGCCCGTCAGGTGCAACAGGTAATGACGCAGAGCCGGCGCTGGTCGCTGTTGTACAACCTGTGCGCCGTGCCGTTCGCCGCGTTCGGTTTCGTGCCGCCATGGCTGGCCGGCATCGGCATGTCGCTGAGCTCGCTGGTGGTCGTGCTGAACGCGCTGCGCGTCGGCCGCAATGAGACGCCCGTGCGCCCCGACCCGGCCAGCCCCGCGGAACGCATACGCGAGCTGCGCGCATGAACATCCTGCTGGTGCTGATTCCGGTCACCCTGCTGGTCATCGTGGTCGCGGTGGCGCTGTTCTTCTGGGCGGTCAACCACCAGCAGTTCGACGATCTGGACAGTCCCGCGATCCTGCCGCTGCTGGATGATCCGCCGCGGCAAGGGCCCGCCGCGGAGCCCTCCGAGAAAACCGAACCGCCCACGCAAGACAGCTAGGGCTCGCTGGCTGGCTGCTACGTTTTCCGCCGCAGTGCGGCCTGCAGCAGGCGTTGCTGCAATCGGTCAGCCAGTGTCACCGGCGCGCCCAGGCCCATCCGCGCCAGCGCGTCGGCTTCACCGGCAACCGCAGCACCGGGTCGGCAGGCCGCACGCAACAGTCGGAAGCGGCCGCCCCAGTGGCTGCCGCAGGCCTTCAGCCAGTTCAGCGCCGGCAGCAGGCGCTGCTCGACCTCGCTGAAGTCGCTGCCGAACGGAAATGTCGGCAGCAGGCCTTTCTGCTGCAGCGGCGCCAGTGCCTCGCGCAGGTAGCGCGGGCGATGCCGACGCCAGGCTTCGGGTATCACGAAATCCGCCGCCAGCTTGCGATGTGCCTTCGCCTCCGCACACAGCGCATCGAGAAAGCGTGCATCGCAGATCGACAACATCGCCTCGACGCATTCGCTGTCGCTCTTGCCACGCAGATCGGCGACGCCGTATTCGGTGATGTAGATATCGCGCAGATGGCGTGGAATGGTGGTCTGGCCGCAGTTCCAGCGGATGTTGCTCTCGATGCCGCCACGCACCTGCCGGGTTGCGCGCAGCAGCAGCGCCGAGCGGCCTTCCGGCAGCTCGTGCGCCATCGCCACGAAGTTGTACTGGCCGCCGACGCCACTGACCACGCTGCCGTCGTCCAGCGTGTCGGATACCGCCGCACCGAGCAGGGTCGCCATCATGCAGGTATTGAAGAAACGCGCGCCACGCCGCTGCAGCGTCGCCAGCGCCTGATGATCGCCGTACAGCTGGTTGACATTGGAAACCGGGCACATGTCGATCGCATCCGGATCGGCCGCCTCGGTGGCATCGAGCCATTCGTACAGTTCGTGCGAACCGAGGAAGAACGCGCCGCGCAGGTAGTGCCCGCCGGGCACGTCGTCGGCCAGTCGACCGGCGACCGAGGCGCGTTCCAGCGCGAGGTTGTCCCAGCTGCGACGCTTGAGGATGCCGGCGCGCTGCAGATGCATGAAGCCGTCCATCACCATTTCGCTGGCGCCGTACAGGCCGGCCTGGAACGCCGCCAGACCACCCAGCCAGCCGGCCAGCGCATGCGTAGCGCCGTGCGGATCCAGCGCCACCAAGGCGCGTCGCCACATGGTGTTGTCCTGCTGGCGCAACAGCAGCGCCTTGACCAGCGCATCGGACAGCGCGCCGATGCCGATCTGCAGGCAGCCGCCATCCTTGACCAGCGCACTGGCATGCAGGCCCAGCGCGTATTCGGCCAGATCGACCGGCAGCCGCGGCAGCGCGAACAGCGGCGGCATGGTTTCGGGACGCAGCTCCACATCGAAATAGGCTTCAGCCACTTCGGCGTCGCCGCTCAGGTACGGCAGACCCGGATGCACTACCGCCACGCACATCGGTCGCTGCTTGCCGGCGAGCTGCACCTGACGCAGGAAATCCAGGGTCAGGTCCGGATTGCACGACAGGCTGTAGCGCACCCCGTCCGATCCCTCGCGGCGCGCCACCAGCTGCACCAGCAGGTTGATGTCCTGCACCACCAGATCGCGGGCGACGTGGGTGTAGTTCTGGCTGATGTAGCTGCGCTGCGCGCTGCCCGAATGCAGCAGCGCGCCCGACTGCAGGTAGAACTCGTGCACCTCGACGTTCGAGGGCAGCGCATCGCGCGCCTGGTCCAGCGCGTATTGCGGATCGACCTGGTCGGCGCCGAAGTGACGCTTGAGGAACGGCCCGAGAAATCGCTGCTCCAGCCCCGGCTTCGGCTGGGGCCGGGTCAGCGACAGCGCGGTGTACAGGCGCAACGAACGGGTCGGATCGGCTGCGGTGTCGCGATACAGCGCATTGAGCAGCCCATGCGGTTTGCCCAGACCCAGCGGCGCAGCGATGCGCAGGTCCGCCCCCAGTTCTTCGGCGAGGTAGTGCGCGCAGGCTTCGGTGTCGGTATAGCGGTGCTCGATCGGCATGCGCGAGATCATGCCAGAAGCCTGCCAAAGACAGCGTGCAGACAGACCATCGCCTACACTCGTCGCATGTTCACGCCACTGATCCCTTCCACACCGAGCCGCCTGCTGGCCGAACAGGCGCTGAGCCGAACCGCCGGCGCACCGCTGCTCAACGGCAACGCGGTGGAATTGCTGATCGACGCCGCCGCGCATTACGACGCCTGGCTGGCGGCAATCCGTGGCGCGCAGCAACGCGTGCTGCTGGAGAACTACATCATCCGCGACGACGAGGTCGGCCGTGCATTCCGCGATGCGCTGGTCGAGCGCGCGCAGAATGGCGTATTCGTCGCCGTGGTGGTGGACTGGGTCGGTTGCCTCGGGCAGTCGCGCAACTCGTTCTGGGCGCCGTTGCGCGCGGCGCGCGGCGAGGTACGAGTGTTCAATCCACCGCAGCTGGGCCAGCCGTTCGGCTGGATCAGCCGCGATCACCGCAAGCTGCTGGTGGTCGACGGTGTGCATGGCTTCCTGTCCGGCGTATGCATCAGCGCGAAATGGCTGGGCGACCCGGCGCGCAACGTGCCGCCATGGCGCGACACCGGCGTGGCGCTGCACGGCCCCGCCGTGGCGGAACTCGAAGCCGCGTTCGCGCAGAGCTGGAGCGAGATCGGTGCCGCGCTGCGGCAGTTTGTGCCGCTGCCGGAACCCGCCACGGCCGCCGGCAATGTCTCATTGCGGCTGATCGCCACCCAGCCGGCCACCGCCGGCATGTACCGGCTCGATCAGTTGATCGCCTCGATGGCGCGCAAGACGCTGTGGCTCACCGATGCCTACTTCGTCGGCCTCGCGCCGTATGTGCAGGCGCTACTCGCCGCCGCACGCGATGGCGTCGACGTACGCCTGCTGGTACCCGGCAGCAGCGATATTCCGGCCGTGGCCAGCATCTCGCGCTCGGGCTACCGGCCGCTGCTGAAGGCCGGCATCCGCGTGTTCGAGTGGAACGGCTCGATGCTGCACGCGAAGACCGCGGTGGCCGACGGGCAGTGGGCGCGGGTCGGTTCGTCCAACCTCAATATCGCCAGCTGGCTCAGCAACCGAGAGCTCGATGTGGCGGTCGAGGATGCCGGCTTCGCCGGTCAGCTCGCCAGGCAGTACGAAAAGGATCTTGGCAACGCCACCGAGATCGTGCTCGCCCCCCGTCGCCATGGCAGCAGCACGCGCGTTCGCTCCAGCAAAGCACCGCGACCACGGGTGCGGCGCGGTGGTGGCAGTTCCGGTCGCGCCGCCGCCGGTGCCCTGCGCATCGCCAACAGGGTCGGCGCCGCGCTGACCGCCGACAAGCGTGTGCTCGGCGACACCTCCAGCGGCCCGCTGGTCATTGGCACAGTGGCACTGATCGCGCTGGCGGTGATCGCCATCCGGTGGCCGGCGTGGATCGGCTGGCCGTTCGGCGCACTGGCTGGCTGGTTCGCACTCAACAGCGGCATCCGCGCCTGGCGCGTACGCAAGCGGCGCGCCCCAGCCGACAACGATTGAACGTCGCGAAGCCTGCTTGAAGTGCTCTCTGCACTCCCGCCCTCAAGCGGATGTTTTTTCACGACTTGATACTTTCACCATGCTAGGCTCGCTCCCCTTATGCATGCGCCGTCCGACGACACCACACCGCGTCACGTCCTGACCCCCAGCTCGCTCAACCGGCTGGTGCGTGACCTGCTGGGCGACGCGCTGCCGCAGGTGTGGATCGAGGGCGAGCTGTCGAACGTGGCCAAGCCCGCGTCCGGGCATCTGTACTTCACCCTGAAAGACAGCGGCGCGCAGGTGCGCTGCGCCATGTTCAAGCTGAAGGCGATGGCGTTGCGCTTCCGCCCTGTCGACGGCATGCAGGTGCTGTTGCGCGCCAAGGTCGGCCTGTACGAACCGCGCGGCGAATTCCAGCTGGTCGCCGAATACATGGAGCCGGCTGGCGAAGGTGCGCTGCAACGCGAGTTCGAACAGCTCAAGGCACGACTCGATGCCGAAGGCCTGTTCGCGCAGGCACGCAAGCGCGAACTGCCCCGTTATGCGCGGCGCATCGGCGTGATCACCTCGGCCACCGGCGCGGCAGTACGCGACGTGTTGAGCGTGCTGGCGCGCCGCTGGCCGCTGGCCGATGTCGAGGTGCTGCCGGTGCCGGTGCAGGGCCGTGAGGCCCCGCCAGCGATCGTCGCGATGCTCAACAAGGCGTCCACCAGCGGGCGTTACGACGTGCTGCTGCTGACCCGCGGCGGCGGCTCATTGGAAGACCTGTGGGCGTTCAACGAGGAAGTCGTGGCGCGGGCGATCCATGCCAGCGCCGTGCCGGTGGTTTCCGCCATTGGCCACGAGATCGACTTCAGCATCGCCGACTTCGTCGCCGACCTACGCGCGCCGACACCCTCGGCCGCGGCCGAACTGCTGGTGCCCGACGCAGTGGCGATCGACCGACATCTGCAGCAGCTGCAGCAGCGCATGATCACCCTGCAGCAACGTCAACTGCAGGCACTCGCGCAGCGCGTCGATCACCTGCTGGCGCGACTGCAGACACAGCGACCGCAGGCGCGACTGCAGCGTGATCACGAGCGGCTACTGCATCTGCAGCGCCGTTTGACTGCCGTGCTGCGCGAACAGAGCCAGCTTCGCCACACCCGACTGGAACGATTGCACGCACGCCTGCTGGCACAGCATCCGCGCGCGCGGCTGTCGCTGCTGGCGCGCCGACTGGCCGAACAGGATCAACGCCTGCGTCGCGCCATCGCGCATATCCTCGAACGCCGGCAGACGACGCTGCGCCATGCCGGTCATGCACTGCACGCGGTAAGCCCGCTGGCCACGCTGGAGCGCGGCTACGCGATTCTGTTCGAGGCCGATGGCCAGGTGCTGCGCTCGGCAAAGCACCTCGCCGTCGGCACCGCCTTGCGCGCGCGCCTGGCCGATGGCGAACTGCCGCTGCGGGTCAGCGAGGACTGAGCGGCTCACATTCGCTGAACACCGCGCGCATTTATGCTTGATGCGATGCCCTCACCGACGAAGAGCCATGCTCGAGAAAAGCTACCCCTACTATCTCGCCAACCAGCCGCAGCAGCCGAATACCGACCTGGCTGTGCTGGACAAGTACAGCGGCAAGGTCGCCACGCGGGTCGCGGTGCCTGACGCGAAGGCCGTCGAGAAGGCGATCGCTGCCGCGGTGAAGGCCACCACGCCGATGCGCAACTTCAAGCCGTGGGCGCGCCAGGCGGTGTTGCAGCATTGCGCGAAGCGCTTTGCCGAGCGCCGCGACGAGCTGGCCGAGGCGCTGTGCATCGAGGCGGGCAAGCCGATCAAGGATGCGGCGGGTGAAGTCACCCGCCTGATCGAGACATTCCAGATCGCCGCCGAGGAAGCCGTGCGTATCAACGGCGAAACACTGAATCTGGAACTGGCCTCGCGTCTGGACGGCTATCATGGCTACACCAAACGCGTGCCGCTGGGGCCGGTCTCGTTCATCACGCCGTTCAACTTTCCGTTGAACCTGGTCGCGCACAAGGTCGCACCGGCGATCGCGGCCGGCTGTCCGTTCGTGCTGAAGCCGGCCGAGAAAACCCCGATCGGCGCGTTGATCATCGGCGAGGTACTGGCCGAGACCGACCTGCCGAAAGGCGCGTTCTCGATCCTCACGCTGGACGGCAAGCATGCCGCGCCGCTGGTCGAGGATGAGCGCTTCAAGCTGCTCTCGTTCACCGGCGGCCAGGTCGGCTGGGAACTGAAAGCCCGCGCCGGCCGCAAGAAGGTGGTGCTGGAACTCGGGGGCAATGCTGCGTGCATCGTCGATGCGGACCAGGGCCCGCATCTCGATCGCGTGGTCGAGCGACTGGTGTTCGGTGCGTTCTACCAGTCCGGCCAGAGCTGCATCGGCGTGCAGCGCATCTACGCGCATGCCGATGTCTACGACGCGCTGAAGAAGAAATTCGTCGCGGCCACGAGGAAGCTCAAGGCCGGCGACCCGAAACAGAAGGATGTGTTCCTTGGCCCGATGATCGACGAGGCCGCCGCCGAACGCCTGCACGACTGGATCGATGAAGCCAGGAAAGCCGGCGGCAGGATCCTGTGCGGCGGCAAACGCAGCGGCAACATGCTGCAAGCGACCTTGATGGAAGACGTGCCGCAGGATGCGAAGGCCAACCGCATGGAGGCCTTCGGTCCGTTCGCCCTGCTCGCCCCGTTCAAGGAGTTCGACGACGCGATCGCGCTCGTCAACGATTCCGACTACGGTCTGCAGGCCGGCATCTTCACCGACAGCCTCGACCACGCGATGCGCGCATGGAACGAACTGGAACAGGGCGGCGTGATCGTCAACGACATTCCCAGTTTCCGCGTCGACAACATGCCTTATGGTGGCATCAAGCTGTCCGGGCTCGGCCGCGAAGGCATCCGTTACGCGATCGAGGACATGACCGAGATTCGCCTGATGGTGATGCGCGAACGCTAGCGCCTAGCGCGCCGGCGCCAACATCAGCGGCGGCATCCGCGGCGCATTCCAGCCCATCGCGTTGTAGACGTGATAGCGGGCGATGCCCACGTACTCATGCAAGGCGACTTCGCCCAGGCTGAGGTTCGACCAGCGGGGCCATGCGCTGAACTCGGCTTTCAGGTAATCCCCGCGCACCGGCGTGACGCCGATGCCGAAGTGCGCGAAGTACAGCAGGCTGCGCTGCAGGTGAAACGCCGAACTCACCAACCAGATCCGCTGTACCCCGAGGGCACTCAGCAGCGGACGGCTGAACTGCGCGTTCTGCCAGGTGGTGTTGCTGCGCGACTCGAGGATCAGATCCTCCGCGGGCACGCCGAGCCGGCGCAGCACCGCACCGTAGGAAACCGCCAGCGAGGTGCCCAGATCCGAAGGATCGCCACCGCTGACCAGCAGCTTGCAGCCCATGCCGGCGCGCCTGCAGTCGTCGTACAGCATGGCTGCCTGGGTGATCCGCCCGTAGGCGCTGAGACTGGGTTCGACCGCGCCATGCGGAATATGCAGGGCGTCGCCAGTCAGCAGCACGATCGCGTTGTTCGGCGCCCACTGCAGCGCAGGTTGCAGCGCGTACGGCGCCTCCAGCCGCGACAGCAGCCAGCGCGGCAACAGACCGCACCCCATCGCCAGAAACAGCAGCAGGGCCAGCGCGACAAGGCTGCGTGCCAGCCAATGCCGCTTCCGCCAGCTGGCCACGAACGCCAGAAACAACAGCAGCACAAGCGCGGTCAAGGTCATGACGACGGGTCCCGGGGAAACGATCTGCAGCGTAACGCAGCCCGCATGTCGGCCGCACGAAGGCGACGCACCGCCGGCGGGTCGGCCGGGTATACGCTCGGACCTGTTCCGAATCGGCCGGTATTTCGCCTCAGCGCGAACCGGCATCATGCGGATGTCCCGCCTCGCGGAGTTGAGCCATGACCACCCTCGTGTTCGTCCACGGCTGGAGCGTCACCAACACCTCGACCTACGGCCAGCTGCCGGCGCAGCTGCAGCAGCACGCTGCCGCCGCCGGCCTGTCGCTCACGCTGACCGACATCTGGCTGTCCGAATACGTGAGCTTCGACGATGCGGTGACCATGCCCGACCTGGTCCGCGCCTTCGATCACGCACTGCGCGACCTGCACCTGCTCGACGCCAGCTTCGCCTGCATCACCCATTCCACCGGCGGCCCGGTGGTGCGCGAATGGCTGCGAGCGCAGCGCGACAAGCCCGGCACGCACAGCACCATCAAGCTCAGTCATCTGGTGATGCTGGCGCCGGCCAACTTCGGCTCCGCGCTGGCGCAGCTGGGCAAGGGCGTGCTCGGCCGGCTCAAGTCCGCGTTTGCCGGCGTGGATCCGGGCCAGCGCATTCTCGACTGGCTGGAACTGGGCAGCGCCGAATCGCTGTCGCTCAACCTCGACTACATCCACAGCGACGACACCATCCTGCGTGGGCAATTCCAGTTCGTGCTGGCCGGCGACCGGCCGGACCGCTCGCTGTACGACCATCTCAACAGTTACACCGGCGAGGACGGCTCAGATGGCGTGGTGCGCCTCGCCGCCGCCAATCTCAACGCTCATCACGCCGTGCTGTCGCCGCAGGGAAGCGGTGCGCAAGGCAGTGTCGATGCGCTGACGCTCAACCTCACTCGCGGTCCGCGCTGCGCGTTCAAGCTGATCGCCGGGGCAGCCCATTCCGGCAATGCGCAAGGCATCATGGCCAGCGCCGCGCCGGCCACCATACAGGCGATCCTGCGCTGCCTGCAGGTCCGCAGCGCCACCGATTACGGCGCGCTCTGCGACGCATTCGACCGGGAGAACGCCGCGCGCGACGCCGACAAGGTGGAACTGGAGCCGGCCGGCCCGTTCTCCCCGCGCGTGCACATCCACGATCCGCGCAGCCTGCTGATCGTGCGGCTCACCGACGAGGACGGCGAACCACTGACCGGCGCCGGCTTCCTGCTCACTGCCGGCGCACAGGCCAGCGCCGACCTGTTGCCGGACGGTTTCATGCTCGATCGCCAGGCCAACTCGAAGTGCCGCACCAGCATTTCGCTGTTTCTCGACTACAGCCTGCTGGCCGGCGATGACCGCGTGGCCGACCCGCGCAACAGCCGCAAGACGCTGCGCGCCGCCGTCGCCAGCCACCGCCCCTACGGCGCCAGCGTGCAGCCTACCGATCTCGGCGGACTGGTCCACCACGCGCTGGCGAAAAGCGCCGCCGTCGACGACCTGTTCGGCATGCTCGGCCCGCACCAGACCACCGTGCTCGACGTGGTGCTGCCGCGCAAGATCCACGAAGGCGTGTTCCGGCTGACCCAGAAACTGGCAGCGGAGGATTTCAGCAAACCGGTGCCCGGCAACGTGATCGGCTCAGCGATCCCGTATCATCACGATGCACTCCGGCAGGGTTAAGCCGCGCCGTGCACACTGCCACTTCCTCGCGTCCGTCGACCCCGCCCAGGCATGCACAAGAAACCGATTTTCTTCGATCCCACTGGCCGGCGTGCCATCCATGTCTCGCGACTCGTACTGATCGCTGGCGTGGTCAGCACGCTGTTCGTGGTGGTGTGCGCGATCAGCCTGTTCGTCGGGCCGAATATGGACGGCCTGCATCTTGGCGGACAAGGCAAGAGCCGGCACGGGCTGACCGGCGTGAAGGCCGCTGCGCCGGAACTGCTGAAACCGGCCGCCAAGCTGGCGGCGGAATTGCGCGCCAGGCAGAAACTGCTGCACCCGTCGCGCGCGCACGTCAACAAGGCCAATGCGGTGCACACTCCACCGCCGTCGCTGGACAAACCGGCCAACCGGTCACTGGCGATCGGCTTCTACGTCAACTGGGATGACACCAGTTACCCGTCGCTGAAGCGCTCGCTGCCCACGCTGGACTGGGTGATCCCGACCTGGATGAGTCTGAGCGGCCCCGACATGGCGCTGCAGACCAGCATCGACGCCAAGGCGCTCAACCTGATCCGCAAGCAGAAGCCGTCCACGCCGATCCTGCCGCTGCTGCAGAACGCGGTGGGCGGCAACTGGGATGGCCCGGGGCTGGCGCGCATGCTGGCCGATCCCGCCGCACGCCAGGCACGCATCGCGCAGATCGTTGACTTCCTCGCTGCCAACCATTTCCAGGGCGTGACCATCGACTTCGAGGAAGTCCCCGAAAAATCGCAGAAGGATCTCAAGGCTTTCCTGTCCGAACTCAACGATGCGTTCGACCCGCACGGATGGGGCATCGTGCTGTCGGTGCCATTCGACGACGCGTCGTGGGACTACGCCGGCTTCGCAGACATCGTCGATTTCGAACTGCTGATGGCCTACGACGAACACTGGGCCGGCAAGGATCCCGGCAGCATCGCAAGCCAGGACTGGTTCGAACGCACGCTCGACAAGCGCATGAAGGTGCTCGACTCCGACCAGACCATCGTCGCGATCGGCAGCTACGGCTATGACTGGTCGCACGGGCAGAATGCCGAAACGCTGACCTTCCAGGACGCGATGGATCGCGCCGCGGATGCGCAGGCCGACATCGCGTTCGATCCGGACACGCAGAACCCGCACTTCTCCTACAGCGAGGATGACGGCAGCAAGCATCAGGTCTGGTTCCTCGACGGCGTCACCGCATACAACCAGATCCACGCCGCCGACGATTACAAACCCTACGGCTACGCGTTGTGGCGGCTGGGTGCGGAGGATCCGTCGATCTGGTCGGTGCTGGGCCGCAACTATGGCGCGGCGGCGCCGGAGTCCCTGCACGCGATCGGCCAGGGTGAAGATATCGACATCGAAGGCCAGGGCGAGGTGCTCGAGATCGCCGCCGAACCGTCGCCCGGCGCACGCACCGTCGAGCTGAACAAGGACGACGGCAGCATCGACGACGAGAATTACACGGCGCTGCCCAGTTCCTACGTGATCCAGCGCGCCGGCACGCTGCCGCACAAGATCGCGCTGACCTTCGACGACGGCCCCGACCCGGAGTGGACGCCGCAGATCCTGGACATTCTCAAGGCCAAGCACGTGCCGGCGACGTTCTTCATCATCGGTGCGAACGCCGAGATGTCGCCGCGGCTGGTGCAGCGCGAGGTCAACGAAGGTCATGACGTCGGCAATCACACCTTCACCCATCCCAACCTGGGCGACAGCCCGCCCGGCATCGTGGCGCTGGAACTCAACGCCACCCAGCGGCTGTTCGAGGCGCTGACCGGGCATTCGATGCGGCTGTTCCGCGCACCCTACTTCGGCGATGCCGAACCGACGACCGCCGACGAACTGGTGCCGATCCAGATCGCGCAGAAGATGGGTTACCTCTCGGTTGGCCTGCACATCGATTCGGAGGACTGGCAGCGGCCGGGAGCCGACCAGATCGTCAACAACGTGCTGACCCAGATCGCCACCACCAACACCGATCGCAAGGGCCAGGTGGTGCTGCTGCATGACAGCGGCGGCGAACGCTCGCAGACGGTGGCGGCGCTGCCGCGCATCATCGACGGTCTGCGCGCGCAGGGTTACGACTTCGTCACTGTGTCGACCCTGGCCGGGCTCACCCACGAGCAGACGATGCCGCCGCTGACGCCCGGTTCACTGTCGCAATGGGCTGACCGCTCGGTCTTCCTCGCCCTGGGCGCGTTCGGCCATCTCATCCGCTGGTTGCTGACTGCAGCCATCACGCTGGGCGTCGCACGCCTGTTGCTGCTCGGCGGACTTGCCCTGTGGAACCGCGCGCGCGAACGGCGGCGTGTATTACCTGTGCTCGGCGATGATCCGCCGCTGGTCTCGGTACTGATCCCCGCCTACAATGAGGAAAAGGTGATTGCCAGTTCGATCCGGCAGATCCTCAAGAGCCGCTACGCGAACCTCGAAGTGATCGTGGTCGACGACGGTTCTACCGATGCCACCTCGGCGGTGGTCAATCAGCACTACGCGAACGAGCCGCGCGTGCGGCTCATCACCATCCCGAACGGCGGCAAGGCGCACGCGGTCAACACCGCGCTGCATGCGTCGAAAGGCGCGGTGGTGGTGGCGCTGGATGCCGATACCCAGTTCGAACCCGACACCATCCCGCGGCTGGTGCGCTGGTTCGTCGATCCGAAGGTCGGTGCGGTCGCCGGCAACGCCAAGGTCGGCAACCGGATCAACCTGATCACCCTGTGGCAGGCGCTGGAGTACATCACCGCGCAGAACCTGGAACGCCGCGCACTGGCCGCACTCGGCGCGATCACGGTCGTCCCCGGTGCCGTCGGCGCCTGGCGGCGCGAGGCGCTGGAACAGCTCGGCGGCTTCCCCGCCGACACGCTGGCCGAGGACCAGGACCTCACCATCGCGGTGCAGAAAGCCGGCTACCACACACTGTTCGACAGCGAGGCGATCGCCTGGACCGAAGCACCCGACAGCGCGCGTGGCCTCGCCCGACAGCGCTTCCGCTGGGCCTACGGCACCCTGCAATGCCTGTGGAAACACCGCGACGCCACCTTCCGCCCGCGTTATGGCGCGCTCGGCACGGTCGCACTGCCGCAGGTGTGGCTGTTCCAGATCGCGTTCTCGGTGGTGTCGCCGCTGGTCGACCTGGTGCTGGTCTGGCAGATCGTCAGCACCGGCCTCGATTACCTGCAGCACCGCGGCCAGTTCGACGACACCAACCTCATCAGGATGCTGATCTTCTATGCCGCATTCATGGCCGTCGATCTCGCCGCGGCGGCACTCGCCTTCGCGATGGAGAAGAAGGAGAAATGGAGCCTGCTGTGGTGGCTCGTGCTGCAGCGCTTCGGCTACCGCCAGCTGATGTACTACGTGGTGGTGCGCTCGGTATGGACGGCTATCCGCGGGCCATCGGTCGGCTGGGGCAAGCAGGATCGCAAGGCGACCGTGAACACCAGTGACGCATTGAAATCGTGAGCGACGCAGGTTGTTCTCAATTCGCCAGCGGCTCGGCCAGCATGGGTCGACGCACGCTCAACGCGGTGCCCGCCGCCGCCACGATGATCGTCACGATGGCCAGCCACTGCAGCAGGCTGAGCCGTTCGCCCAGCAACGCCACGCCGGCTACCGCTGCAATGGCCGGCTCCAGGCTCAACAAGGTGCTGAACGTGCGCGCCGGCAACCGGGTCAGCGCGACCATTTCCAGCGAATACGGCAGCGCCGAACTGAGCACCGCCACGCCCAGCGCATACGGCAACAGCGCCGGTGACAACAAGGCGCTGCCGGCATGCGCGATACCGAACGGGATCGCCAGCAATGCACCGATCGAGGTGCCCAGCGTCACCGCGTCTGCGCCGTAGGCCGCTCCCGCCTTCTGCCCCTGCACGATATACAACGCCCAGCCCACGCCAGCAGCCAGCGCATACATCACGCCGACCGGATCGAGCGCCTGCATCTGCCCGCGCAGCGGCAGCAGCAGGGCCAGCCCGGCCACCACCAGCGCGATCCAGACGAAGTCGAGCAACCGGCGCGAACCAAACAGCGCCAGCGACAGTGGCCCGGTGAATTCCAGCGCTACCGCGATACCCAGCGGGATCGTGCGCAACGACATGTAGAACACCAGATTCATCGCGCCCATCGAGAGGCCATAGCCCCAGAGCGCGCGCCAGTCGCGCCGGCTGCCCGACCGGCGCCACGGTCGCCGCCACAACAGCAGGATCAGCGCGCTGAACCCCAGCCGATAAGCAGTAGCGCCCTGCGCGCCGACCTGGGGGAACAGGTGCTTGGCCAACGATGCGCCGCACTGGTACGAGACCATGCTGATCAACAGCATGCCGACCGCGAGCGCGAGCGGACCAATCATGGACCGTGATGACATGAGCGCAGCCGAGGCGGGAGAACAGTGCGCCCATGATGCACGCAGCGCCGGACGAAACCTACCAGACAGACCGCCTCGCCGTCGCCATTGCTGACAGCGTCTGACAGCAATGTACGGCATGACTCGCGGGCGATGCGTGGATGCCTTGATCCTCGTTGCTTGAACACTCATCCGGATGCCGCATCAACAAACTGAATCCACCGTCGCAAGCAGACTTTCCAAAAGCGGATTGGCGCCATCTTGTCCCAGCCAGCGCCACGTGCAGTTTCCGATACCTTTGCACCGCCCCAGCCTGCACACGCGCCCGCCGTGCTCGGCCCCCTTCGGCGATCCCCTTTATCCATGGCTGGCCTCGACGATTCGGCGCCCTGTCGCATGAACTTTCGTTCAAGACATGACGGTTTTGAGCAGCAGTTCAAATGCCGACGCGACGACGCTTCCATTCTTGTCATCTTTGGTTGAGATAAAGGACTGGGGGGACCTTGCTTAACTTACTTGGATGGGGGTTATGTCGATGAATTGGAAAACCAAGCTCGCAGGCAGCTTGTTGCTCGCCTGCGCAGTTGTTGCTGTTCCGGCACTCGCCGGTACATTGCCGGATCACGAGGAATTCGACGCCGCGTTGCAGGTGCCGTTCCGCAGCGCCGGGGTGCGCCCGGTGACGATGCATTTTTCCTATCCCGGGGCGACACCAGGAACACCAGTGGCGTGGGAGGTCACCCTGCTCGGCCCCGATGGAAGTGCGTTGCGCACATGGCAGGGGCGCAGCACGATCGACGCCGGCAGCACGCAGGCGCAGGTGCTGTGGGACGGACTGGATCGCAACAGCAAGGCTGTACCCGCCGGCTATGTGACGGTACGGCTGCGTGCCGTTGCGCTGGACAACGCCACAGCCGCCCGCATCGGCACCGGCCAGCCCGACCAGGCGCTGACGCTAGCGCAGCAGCGGGCACCGGAGCTGATCGAGGAACAACGCTACGACGTGCTGGTCGGCTCCGTGGCCGCACCGGTGATGCCGCACTTCCAGGCCTTGCATCAGCACACCAGTACCTCGGCGCTGTCGCCGATGTCGGTGAGCACCGGCAGCCTGCCGTACACCATCTACTTCGGCAATCTGCACAGCCAGACCAACCACAGCGATGGCGGTGGCGTGCTGTCCACCTGCACCGGCGCACAGAATCCGCAGAGCGCGCCGTACGGTCCGGCCGATGCTTACCAGTACGCGGCCAACCGCGGCCTGGACATCCTGATGACGTCCGAGCACAACCACATGTATGACGGCTCGACCGGCACCAATACGTCGGCCAGTCCGACCACAGCGCACAACCTTTACCAGTCCGGCCTGCAGGCGGCCAGCACGTTCAACGCCGCGCACACGAATTTCCTGGCGATCTACGGTCTGGAATGGGGTGTCATCAGCAACGGCGGCCATCTCAATATCTTCAACACGCCCAGCCTGCTGGAATGGGAATACAACAGCTCCAATCAGCTGATCGGCGACGTGTTCACCGCCAAGAGCGACTACGGCTCGCTGTACACGCTGATGAAGACGAACGGCTGGGTCGGACAGTTCAACCACCCCGCCAGCAGCGGCCAGTTCAACGTCGGCGGAACGGATCTCGCCTACACCGCCGACGGCGACACCGTGATGGCCCTGGCCGAGGTGCTCAACAGCTCGGCGTTCTCCACCAACACCACCGAGACGGAAACCAGCCGCAGCAGCTACGAGCCGGCGTTCAACATCCTGCTCGAACGCGGCTACCACGTGGCGCCGAGTTCAGACCAGGACAATCACTGCGCCAACTGGGGCGCCAGCTACACCAACCGCACCGGTGTGCTGATCCCCAACGGCACCGCGCTCAGCCTGTCCGCATTCCTGGATGCCGTACGGGCCCGCCGCGTGTTCGCCACCGAGGACAAGACCGGCCAGATCGTGCTGACGGCGAACAGCCATGTGATGGGCGAACGCTTCAGCAACAGTGGCCCGCTGACGCTTACCGTCAACTACGCCAGCAGTGCCGGCCACACTGCGCAGCGCGTGCAGGTGTTTGAAGGCGTGCCAGGCAGCAACGGCACGATCGCCACCACCTCGAGCACCGCCACCACCACCATCACGCCGACCAATGGCGATCACTTCTACTACGCCAAGATCACCCAGGAAGATGGCAAGCAGTTGTGGTCCGCGCCGGTGTGGGTCACCCAGGGTGCGGGCGGTGGCGACACCACGCCACCGACGGTGAGCGCGTCGGAGAGCGGCAGCTCCGGCACCATCACGCTGTCGGCCAGTGCCAGCGACAACGTGGGTGTGACCAAGGTGGAGTTCTATGTCGACAACGTGCTGAAGGCCACCTCGACCAGCTCGCCCTATCAGGCATCCATCGACTCCACCACGCTGAGCAACACCACCCACAGCCTGGTGGCCAAGGCCTATGACGCAGCCGGCAATGTCGGTACCAGCACCGCGGTGAGCTTCAGCGTCTCCAACAGCACCGGCGGCGACACCACGCCGCCCACGGCGAGCGCGTCGGAAAGCGGCAGCTCCGGCACCATCACGCTGTCGGCCAGTGCCAGCGACAACGTGGGCGTGACCAAGGTCGAGTTCTATGTCGATAATGTGCTCAAGTCGACATCGACCACTACGCCATACCAGTCCACGTTGGATTCCACCACAGTCAGCAACAGCACGCACAGCCTGGTGGCCAAGGCTTATGACGCGGCAGGCAACGTCGGCACCAGCAGCGCGGTCAGCTTCAGCGTCGCCAACAGCAGCGGCACCGCCACCGAACTGGTGAAGAACAACAGTTTCGAAAGCGGCACCACGTCGTGGACGCAGACCAGCGGGGTGATCAACAACACCGCAAGCGAGCCAGCGCATACCGGCAGCTACAAGGCGTGGCTGGATGGCTACGGCAGTGCGCACACGGATTACGTGCGCCAGTCCATCACCATCCCGGCCACGGCGACCAAGGCCACGCTGGATTTCTTCATGCACATCGACACCGCCGAGACCACGACCAGCACGGTCTACGACACGCTCAGCGTGCAGGTGATCACCTCCGCCGGCAAGTACGTGACGCTGGCGACCTGGTCGAACCTCAATGCGGCCACTGGCTATGTCGAGCACACCGTGGATCTGTCGGCCTATATCGGCCAGACCGTCCAGATCAACTTCTACGGTGTGGAAGACAGCTCCAGCCAGACCTCGTTCGTGATCGACGACGTCAGCGTGAAATCGCAGTAAACAGGTTGGGGCGGGGTTCCACGAGGAGCTCCCGCCCTCCCCGCTCCGGAAACTGCTCAGGCGTTATCGCGCACCCGCATCGTCAGTCCCTTCAGAAAATTCCGCAGCAGCTGATCGCCGCACAACTTGAAATTCTTGTGGTCGGCCTGGCGGAACAGCGCACTGAGCTCCGGCTTGGAGACCGGGAAGCCGGCACTTTCGAGGATCTGGTGCATGTCGACGTCCTTCAGTTCGAACGCCACGCGCAGCTTTTTCAGCACCACGTTGTTGGTGACGCGTTTTTCCACCGGGCGCTGCGGCAGGCTTTCGTCGCGGCCGCGACGGTAAAACACCAGGCCGTCGAGGAAATGCGCCAGCGCTGCGTTGCTGCATTCGACGTAACCCGGCTCCTCGTCCTTCTTCAGGAATGCCTGCACGTCTTCCTTCGCGATCGGAAAATTCGGATCGGCCAGATGGGTGATCTCCACCACCTTGCCGTCGCTGAGGTCGAGCATGTAGCGAATGGCGCGCAGTACGTCGTTGTTGATCATGTCGTTCCGATGGAGCTCGCTGAGGGCGCCATGTTACCGCGCGGCGATCAACCCCGTTTGCGTCATGCCCGCGTTTCATCTTTCACGAACCGGAGGAGAACCGCCCCATGAATGTGAAAGCACTGCAACACGGCCGGCTGTATGGCCAGGCTGGCAACAGCAGGGGCGTGCGCTGAGGTTTCCGGCCCCGCTGCGCGGACCGCGGCTGTGACTGCAGGCATGCTCCCCGCTGCAGTCCTCCCCCGCCGCCAGCGCGCAACGGGGTCGGAGCTGGTGATGACTTCTCCGTTACCTGCCGACAGGCGATTTGGCTTACGCTCACTTCCCATGGATGCTGCGGTCGACCCCGATGCAATGCTGATGCTTGCCTATGCACGCGGCGACCTCGCCGCGTTCGAGGCGCTGTATGTGCGTCATCGAGGCATGCTGTACCGGTTCCTGCTGCGCAGCGTGCGCGACCCGCACCGTACCGACGAGTTGTTCCAGGAAACCTGGAGTCGGGTGATCAGCGCGCGAGCACGCTACCAGCCACAGGCGAAGTTCAGCACCTGGCTGCTGCAGATCGCGCACAACCTGATGATCGACAGCGCCCGCCGCCAGCGACCGATGGCCGATGGCGACGAAGGCGAGATCGCGCTGGCCAACGTGGCCACACCGGAGCAGGAACAACCCGATCACACCCTGTCCGAGTTCCAGCGCCGCCGCGGTCTGCAGCGCGCGATCGAACAGTTGCCGGACGAACAGCGCACCGCCGTGCTGCTTCGACTGGAGCAGGAACTCAGTCTGGAGGAGATCGCCACGGTTACCGGCGCCCGCCGCGAGACGGTGAAGTCGCGCCTGCGCTATGCCATGACCCGATTACGCGAAGTGCTGTCCGAATGACTACCCGACTGCCACCGCAAGGCCCACCAGAGCCCGACGAAAAGCTGCCCGGAGAAGGCGAGCTGGCGGCGCTGTATCGCCAGCTGCCGAAGAGTGAACCGAGTCCGGCACTGGACGCGGCCGTGCTGCGTGCCGCGGCGCAGGCGCTGGCACCCGACGAAGCAAATCCGACGGTGCTGGGGGCTGAACGCGAACGCGGCGGCGAGACACTCCCGAAATCGAACATTTCATCGCTGGCTGCGTCAGCGTCTGCAGGCGGCGCCCGGAGAAGGCCACGCTGGCCGATCGCGCTGGGCAGTGCCGCCACCCTGGTACTCGCTGCCGGGCTCGCCTGGCACATGCGCGAATTGCCTTCGGCCACATCGACACCCACAGAGATGGATAGCGCAGCACCGGCACAGGCCACTGCAGCTGCGTCGCTGCCGCGTGCAACGCCGCCCGTCGCAGCGATGCAGTCGGCGGAACCTGCGCCCTCCTCCTCGCCGATGAAGCCACCCGAACAATCGTCACCGGAAATGGTGGTCGCACCATTGCGCGCGTCAACGACCAGTGCTTTGCGCAAGGCCATCGCCGACCAAGCAGCGGAACGCACCTCCAGCAAGGCCAAGGCAGCCGGCGAGTCGCGTCAGTACGCTCCGGCCCCGATGGCTGCGCCCGCTCCGCCATCCGTGGCGCTGCAAGAGACGTCCAGCAACTCGGTCGAGCCCGCGTCGAAAATGCCCGTGACGAGGGCCGCTCCGGCGCCGGCCGCGCCGCCTGCGGATGAAACCACGGCCCCGCAAGCCGCCGGCGTTTCCGCAACGAATGCCGCCACCACGCCAACCCCGGACGAAGCCGCGCCCGTGGCGCCCCGCGTGCGAGCAAGGATGCCGGTGGCGCCGACGCCATTCACGCCCGCTGCCGGCATGGACACCACTTCGTACGCCAGCGATACGCCAGCGCAGGAGCTGGACAAGATCCGCCAGTTGTTCGCGCTGGGCCATGATGACGAAGCGCAGCAGCGACTGACCGCCTTCCACCTCGCACATCCGCGCTGGGATCTGCCACTGGATCTGCAGGCGAAACTGCGCAAGCCATGAGCGGAACGTTGTCCACGCTGGCCCAGTCGTGCCGTCATCAGGAAGAGATCAAGAAGAGCCGCTTCCTTGCCTTGGCCGCCTCCGTGGCGTCGCCCGAGCAGGCGCTGGCGTTTGTGCGTGAGGTGAGCGAGCCCACCGCCACGCACAATTGCTGGGCGTACCGCATCGGCCAGGATTACCGCTTCAACGACGACGGCGAACCCGGCGGCACCGCCGGGCGACCGATCCTGCAGGCGATCGAGGGGCAGGAGATGGATCGTGTCGCGGTGGTGGTGACGCGCTGGTACGGCGGCATCAAGCTCGGTGCCGGCGGTCTGGTACGCGCCTACGGCGGCACCGCAGCCGAATGCCTGCGCCGCGCCGAACGCGTGCCGATCGTGGCGATGACGCGGCTCGGCGTGCATTGTGATTTCGCCGAACTGGCCCTGTTCAAGGCGCGTCTGAAGGAGTTGCTGGCCGAGGTCGAACAGGAAGTGTTCGGCGCCGATGGCGTGGAGCTGCAACTGCGTCTGCCGGACAGCCTCGTTGCCGAAGCCCAGCTGCGGATCAGCGACATCAGCCGTGGACGCAGCACCGCGAAGCGTCTGGATTGAGTCGGCCAATCCGAGGCAAGGATTGAATCGGCCACGACGCACCCCACCTTGAATGGCATTGCCCGCGCGCGGGCCCGTGTCACCTGCGATCCATCCTGCGAGAGCCCATGAGCGACGCCACTACCGAAACGCCCCGCCCCATTCGCCGCATCGGCGCGTTGCGAGAGCTCTGGCCCTTCCTGAAACCCCATCGCGCGCTGGCGATCGGCTGGCTGGTGTTCCTGGGCCTGTCCTCGGGCTCCTCGCTGATGCTGCCGATGGCGTTCCGCCACATCATCGACCAGGGCTTCGGCCATTCCAGCCAGGCGGTGATCAACGAGACCTTCATCGCGCTGTTCGGGGTGGCGCTCGTACTCGCCGTCGCCACCGCCGCGCGCTATTTCTGCATCACCCTGCTCAGCGAGCGCGCGCTGGCCTCGCTGCGGCAAAAACTGTATGCGCAGGTGATCCGGCTTGACGTCAGCTTCTTCGAACGCAGCCGCGTGGGTGAACTGCTGTCGCGCCTCAGCGCCGATACCGAAGTGGTGCAGGCGCTGATCGGCTCCGGTGTGTCGGTCGCGCTGCGCAGTGCGGTGATGCTGATCGGCGCAGCGGTGGCGATGGTGTGGACCGCTCCGTCGCTTGCCGGCCTCACCGCGCTGGTGATTCCCGCCGTGATGCTGCCGATCCTGGTGTTCGGCCGCCGCGTGCAGAAACTCTCGCGCGCCAGTCAGGATCGCCTCGCCGATGCGGCCGCGATCGCCAACGAGACGCTCAACGCCTCCACCGCGGTGAAGGCGTATGCGCGCGAGGACATCGAGAGCACCCGCTACGGCAGCGCGATCATGCGCGCGCTGGCCACCGCGCGTCGCCGCATCGGCATGCGCTCGCTGCTGACCATGGCGGTGATCGTGCTGGTGTTCGGCGCGATCACCCTGGTGCTGTGGGCCGGTGCCCGCCACGTATTGGCCGGCACGCTGGATGCCGGCGTGCTGGGCCAGTTCGTGCTGTACGCAGTGTTCGCCGCCGGCTCGGTGGCTGGTCTGTCCGAAGTGTGGGGCGATGTGCTGCGCGCCGCCGGCGCGATGGAGCGCATCGGCGAACTGCTGGCCGAGCGCGCCGAGATCGTCGACCCGCCCCGGCCGACAGCATTGCCGCGGCCCATGCATGGCGCGCTGCGTTTCGATGATGTGACCTTCCACTATCCGACACGCCCCGATGCCGCCGCCCTGCACGGCTTCACGCTGGACATCCGCCCCGGCGAAACCGTGGCCCTGGTCGGCCCGTCCGGTGCCGGCAAGAGCACGGTGTTCGCGATGCTGTTGCGCTTCTACGATCCGCAAAGTGGAAGCATCAGCATCGACGGCATCGACCTGCGCGCACTGACCCTGGCCGACCTGCGCGGAGCGATCGCGCTGGTGCCGCAGGAAACCGTGATCTTCAGCGGCAGCGCCGCCGACAACATCCGCTTCGGCCGCGCAGGCGCCAGCGACGAGGAAGTGCGCGACGCCGCCCGCGCCGCCGAAGCACACGACTTCATCAGCGCACTCAGCGACGGCTACGACGCCGAGATGGGCGAACGCGGCGTGCGCCTGTCCGGCGGACAGCGCCAGCGCATCGCGATCGCCCGCGCGATCCTGCGTGATGCGCCGCTGCTGTTGCTCGACGAAGCCACTTCATCACTCGATGCGCAATCGGAAGCGGCAATCCAGCAGGCGCTGGAACGGCTCGAAAGAGGCCGTACCACCCTGGTCATCGCCCACCGCCTCGCCACCGTGCAGCGCGCTGATCGCATCGTGGTGATGGACGGCGGCCGCATCGTGGCGCAGGGCACGCACGAGAGCCTGCTGGCCGAGGGTGGCTTGTACGCGGAGCTGGCGCGGTTGCAGTTCGTGGCCTGAGGAAAGCTGCCGGGAATGGCCTCCGGCCACGAGCCGGCATCCGAAAGTTCACTGTGATCCGGGTTCCGGTCGAGGCTGCGCGCCAAACACCGTTTCGACATCCATGAACCCCGCCCCTGCTTTCACCTGAAAGTCACGCGCGCTTTCACGCCCTCGTCCTGAACGTGGTGGTCCCATGCTGATTGCATGAGTCGTGCGGATTGTCATCCGCGGACTCGCGCATCGGATAGACGCCTGCACTAGCTGGCGACACCGATCCGTTTCAGCACCCAAGGAGTTCCCCATGATCAAGCGCATGCTTCCCCTGTTGATTGCACTATCGGTTTGCGGCGCCGCCTTCGCGCAGGACATGCCTGCCACCGCCCGGTCGGCGAGCACGTATCACTCCACCACGACCACGACCACGACGACCAAGTGGGCAGTCCAGCCGCCCACCGGCGGATCGACCGAGGAGGCGGTCAAGACCGCGATCGCCAACGCCGGCTACAAGGAAGTGAAGGATCTGAAATTCAAGGATGGCGTGTGGCGCAGCAAGGCCCGTGGCGGCAACAAGCAGTGGGTCGAACTTGCGGTCGGGCCGGTCAACGGCAAGGTGTATCCAGCCGATGCACCGTCCAAACTCAACAAGGACGAGATCAGCGCCAAGCTGGCGACGGCTGGCTACCAGAACATCGATGACGTGAAGTTCGACGACGGCCTGTGGGCCGCTGAAGCCAAGACCCCGCATGGCGACGATGTCGACCTGCTGGTCGATCCGGACGATGGCAGCGTGGTGGCCAAGTCGCGCGATTGATTCATGGCGTCTGCAATGGTGACGGAAGCCCGGCGCGTTGATGGCGCCGGGCTTCTTCGTTTGCCGGGGAAATTCGCGCACCTGGTGTGCGTGGCTCCAATCGCATACCCCGCTTTCGGCACGCAACGTCATTCAGTGCGTCGACGACTTCCGCTCCGCATCCACCGCACGCTTGACCGCAGCCACGAACGCCCACCGTGCGGCAACCAGTTCGTCGGACGTGGCATGCGGCCACGCGCCGACCTGGGCAATCACCAGCTGGCGCGAGGGATCGACGTAGACCATCTGGCCGAAGATGCCGATCGCGGCATAGCTGCCATCCTTGTCCGTCCACCACAGATAGCCGTAGCCGCGGTCCGGGTCGTCGACGTTTTCCTGGCGGCGTATCGCGCCCGCAAGCCATGTCTTGGCGACCACCGGCTTGCCGGCGATGCGGCCGCCGTCGAGCATGAACTGCCCCAGCCGCGCGTAGTCGCCGAGGGTGGCCGACAGGCCGCTGCCGCCCGTGTCTGTGCCATCGCATTCGTCCTTGAGCCAGTACGCATCGGTCGCCATGCCATAGGGTTTCCAGATCGTCTGCGACAGATAGGCAGCCAGCGAATGGTGCGTGGCACGCTGTACCAGGATGCCGAGCAGGTCGGTTTCCGCGGTGTTGTAATTCCAGTGCGCGCCGGCGGGCCATTGCCGCGGCTGCTTGCGCAGATACGACAGCACATGCGCCTGCCCGTCGACGCAGGCGTGCAGATACATCTGCGCAACGTCCGACTTGGCATCGGCGTAGTCCTCGTTCCAGTGCACGCCGGAAGTCATCGTCAGCAACTGCTGCACCGTGACCTTGGCGTAGGCGCTGTCGCGCAGCTCCGGAATGTACATGCCCAGCGTGTCGTCCATGCTGTGGATGTCACCCCGCTGCAGCGCGACCCCCAACAAGACGGAGGTAACCGACTTCGCCACCGAGAACGACTCCCAGCGCTGCTCCGGCGTGAAGCCCAGGGCATAACGCTGCAATCGGACACGCCCATGCTCCAGCACCATCACGCCGGCGAGGTGGTGCTGGTCCATGTAGCTGGCCAACGCCCCCGACGCGCCATGCCCGCCGAGCGCCAGCGGTTTGCCCGGCGGCAGTTCATGCACATGCGCGCCATGCGCGGCGCGGTCGCTGGGAAACAGCGTGTAAAGCTGCCGGAACTGCGCCTCCCGCTGCGCCTGCGGCCAGAACAGCACGGCCTCGCGTTGCTCGCCAATGGTCGGCGCATGCGGCTGGTCGGCTGCCAATGGCAGCGAGATGGTCAGGCAGAGTGCGGCGGTGAGCAGGCGGATGTAGAGAGCTGAAACCATGGGGTGGCTGACCGGAGGTATGCGGGGCCACCATGATATCGGGCTAGTGTCCGGGTGGCGCGCGGCGCACATGCGATCAGGCCCGCTAAAGTGCCATCTGACCGGGGATCGTGAGACGTCTATCATCACGGACCAACGTTACCTTTCCTTTGCTTCCCACACCTCCAACCACAGGAATGACCATGAGCACCGTTCTGGTAACTGGCGGATCCGGCTTCATCGGCAGCCGTACCATCCTGCAACTGCTGGCTGCGGGCCACCTGGTACGTACCACGGTGCGCAGCCTGCAGCGCGAAGCTGAGGTACGCGCGATGCTGAAGCAAGGTGGCGCCGAGTCGACCGAGCGGCTCTCTTTTGTCGTCGCCGATCTCGAAAGCGACGCCGGCTGGCCGCAAGCCGTTGCCGGCTGCGAATACGTGCTGCACATCGCATCGCCGTTTCCGCCCACCCTGCCCAAGCACGAGGACGAGTTGATCGTGCCGGCGCGCGAAGGTGCGCTGCGGGTTCTGCGCGCCGCGCGCGACGCTGGCGTCAAGCGCGTGGTGCTGACCTCCTCGTTCGCCGCGATCGGCTACGGGCAGAAAGTGCAGCAGGCACCGTTCGACGAAAACAACTGGACCGATCCCGCCGGCGACGACGTGCAGCCCTACGCGAAATCGAAGACCCTGGCCGAACGCGCGGCGTGGGATTTCATCGCCAGCGAAGGCGGCGCCCTCGAACTTGCCGTGGTCAATCCGGTCGGCGTGTTCGGCCCGGTGCTGGGACCGGACTACTCGACCTCGATCCTGCTGGTGCAGCGGCTGATGGACGGCGCCATGCCCGGCTGCCCGCAGCTCAGCTTCGGTGCCGTCGATGTGCGTGACGTCGCCGATCTGCACATCCGCGCCATGACCGATCCTGCCGCCAAGGGCGAGCGATTCCTCGCCGTGGCCGGCGATTTCCTCTCGATCCGCGACATCGCCCGGATCTTGAAGAGCCGCATGGGTGCAGCGGCCAGACGGGTGCCGACCCGGCAATTGCCGAACTGGCTGGTGCGCCTGGCCGCGCTGCGCGACCCGGCGGTCAAACAGATCCTTCCCGAACTCGGAAAACCGAAGAACGCCACCAGCGAAAAAGCCCGACGCGTGCTCGGCTGGACACCGCGTTCGAGCGAGGAAGCCATCGTCGCCACCGCCGAAAGCCTGTTGCGGCTCGGGCTGCTGAAGGAAAGCCCGCATCGATCAGAGAACAACGAAAAAGAGGGCCGAGGCAATTAAGGGAATTCGGTTACCTCAGTCCTTTTGATTCATGCGCAGCGCCGGAGAAAACTCCATGCCGGAAACGAAGATCGATACCGATGTCCTGATCGTGGGCGCAGGTCCCGTCGGCCTGTTTCTCGCCAACGAATGCGCTCGGCGGGGTCTGCGTTGCCGCATCGTCGAAGCGCACGCGGCGCAGTCGGAGCATTCCAAGGCGCTGGCAATTTTTCCGCGAACGCTCGAGATCTTCGACATGGCGGGAATCGTCGCGCCGTTCCTCGACCTGGCAAACCGCGTCACCTCGGTCGCAGTAATGGCGCATGGGCGCACCCTGGCCCACATGCCCTTTGCGCCGGAGGACAGTCCCTACCCCTTCATCGCCATGGTCCCCCAGAACGTGACCGAGCGGTTGCTGGTCGAGCACCTGCACCGCAGCGGCGGCGAGGTCGAATACGAGACCACGTTCGTTTCCGCGGTCCAGCACAGCGACTATGTCAGCGTGACGCTGGAGCACAACGGCCAACACCCGGAACTCAATGCCGCGTTCGTCGTCGGTTGCGATGGCGCGCACAGTCCAGTCCGGCATCAACTGAACTTGTCGTTCGAGGGCGCGGAATATCACGACCTGTTCCTGCTGGCCGACATCGAGACCAACGACACCCTGCCCGCCGACCAGCTCCAGCTATGCCCACATGAACTGGGCCCGGTGGCGATCTTTCCGATGAGCGCCACTCGCCGGCGCATTGTGGCCATGATCCAGAATCCGCAAGGCGATGCGCCGTCGCTGGATCTCGTGCGGGAGATACTGAGTCAGCGCGCACCCGCCGGCATCGAAGCACGCACGCTGCACTGGAGCAGCTATTTTCATATCCACCATCGGCACGTCGCACAGTTGCGTGAGGGGCGCATGTTCGTTGCCGGCGACGCCGCCCACATCCATAGTCCATTCGGCGGTCAGGGCATGAATACCGGCTTGCAGGACGTCTGGAACCTGGCCTGGAAGCTCGACCTCGTCCTGCACGGGCATGGCAACGAGCGTTTGCTCGACAGTTACGGAGCCGAGCGCCTGCCAGTGATCAAGAGCGTGGTCGGCATTACCGATCTATTGACCAAGGCCATGGGAACACCCAGCAAGTTCGCCCAGGCACTGCGCGACGCCGTGATCCCCATGGTGTCGCGGCTGGCCCCGTTCCAGCATGCGTTCGTGCAGCGCCTGTCCGAGCTCGGTATTGCCTATCGTGGCAGCCCGATCGTCGATGGATCGGGTGCGCGCTACTTCGATGATTCGATCCGCGGCGGCCACGGCATTCTGAGTCGCTTCCTGCTGATGGTCGACAGCGACGCGGAACCCGCAACCATCGAGGCGGCGCGACAACTCGCCGACTCGTTTGCCGAACTCGTCGAACTGCGCTTGTCGCGACAGTCCGGTGTATCGCTGATCCGCCCCGATGGCTACATCGCCTGCTCG
>DAHUXL010000029.1 GCA_027307195.1 Rhodanobacter sp.
TGCGGTCGGTCTTTTCGGTACCGTGATCGAGTACATGACGGAGCAGATCGAGATAGGCGCGCATGCTTCAGGCCTTCGCGGCAACGGGTGCGAGCGGCAGCGTCGGCGCCCTTCGCGACAGCGCGATCAACACCAGTCCGATCGCGATCAACGGCAACGACTGCATCTGCCCCATCGTCACCCACTGCGTGCCGAACAGGTAGCCGAGTTGCGCATCAGGCACGCGCACGAATTCCACCGCAAAGCGGAAGCAGCCGTACAGCAGCGCGAACAGGCCGGAAACCAGGTAACGCGGCCGCGGCCTCAACGACACCAGCCACAGCACCACGAACATCACCAGGCCTTCCAGCAACATCTCGTACAACTGCGAGGGATGCCGTGGCAGCCGATCCGGCGCGTGCGGAAAGATCATCGCCCACGCCACGTCGCTGGGCTTGCCCCACAGTTCGCCGTTGATGAAGTTGCCGAGCCGGCCAAGGCCGAGCCCGAGCGGCACCAGCGGCGCCACGAAATCGACCGTATCGAAGAAATGCAGCTTGTGCCGACGTGACCACCACCAGCCAGCCGCCAGCACGCCGAGCAGGCCGCCGTGAAAACTCATGCCGCCATCCCACACCTTGAACAGCGTCTGCGGCGCAGTCCAGATCCAGTCGATGTCGGCGTAGAACAGCATGTACCACACGCGTCCACCCACGATGACGCCCAGCATGCCGTAGAACAGCAGATCGCCCAGCGCATCCCGGCTGACCGGCAGACGTCCGCGCCGACGACGGTACTCGCCCAGCACGGCGACAAAGAAAAAACCGAGCAGGTACATCAGCCCGTACCAGTGCACCTGGATCGGACCGAGCTGGAAGGCAACCGGATTGATATCGACGACAAAAGGCTGGGACATGGGGACAAGACTGGCTGGCAAAGACCAAGTGTAGCGGGCCGGGAATGTCTGGCGTCAGCACCTCTTTCGATCGCGCCCGCGCGAGCGCTAGAATCGTTGGCAGACGTTGCCTGTACCGGGGGAACGGGAGCCAGGCAAGCGTCGTTACATCGCGAGGGATGTCCGCATCCAGCCATGCCGTCGCGCTCCAGACGAGCTGGCTCACCACACGGAGCGTGTCAGGGGGAAAACCGATGTCTTACCGTTTTGCGCGGACCATGCTGTCCGCTGCCTGCCTGTTGCTGCCTGCGGCCGTCGCAGCGGCCGATCTGATTCCGGTGGAAGATTTTGCGCACCACCCGCTGTTGACGATGCCGCGGCTCTCTCCGAATGGTGAGTATCTTGCCGTGAATATGAACGACCCCGACGGCGACTCGCACATGCTGGCCATCTACAAGGTGGACGACATGACGCAGCCGGTGAACGTGTTGCGATTGCCCAAATACGAGTTGGCAGCCGGGATTACCTGGGTCAGCAACACCCGTCTCGTAGTGGAAAAAGGCAAACAGTTTGGCTCGATCGACAAGCCTTGGTTAACCGGCGAGTTGATCGCCACAGACTTGAATGGCAAGCATCAGGATTATCTCTACGGCTACGATAGTGTGAAGTACGGTTCGCGCGGGGCCACGCGCGGCACCGATCGTGGCTGGGGTTTCGTCGAGGGCATGCCGCAGCCGGTCAATGGTCATTTCTACATGGCTACACAAAGCTGGGAGAACACCGACTCCAGCACGCTGTACGACGTTGACGCGAGCAAGAACACCCGCCATCTGATTGGCCAGATCGGAGTAGGCGGCATGAGTTTCATGGTCGGCGACGATGGCAAGGCCCACTTTGCCTATGGGCGCAATGACGACTACGACTATGTCGTCTATCACCAGCAGGCAGCGGGCTGGGCCAAGATGACGTCCGCCCAGGTCGGCGGCAGCTTTACGCCGCGCTCTTTCGCCCCGGACAAACAACGCATCTACGCCGAATACAATGCTGGCGGCGGCCCTACCGAACTGGTGGAACAGGACGAGAACGGGGGCAACCGCAAGGTGCTCGCCAGTGACAGCTTCAGCAGTATCGGCAACGTCGAATGGACGCCGTTTCCGAACCAGCCGTTCGCCACGGTGCCGGCCACCGGTCTGCCGACATTCACCTATATCGATCCGAATCTGCCCGCGGCGAAACTGCATCGCGCACTGGGCCTGAAATTCCCCGGCAGCTACGTCCATTTCGTCGACTTCAGCGAGGATGGCGGCAAGCTGCTGTTCTCGGTCAACAGCGACCGCGATCCGGGTACCTACTACCTGATCGACACGCACACGTACAAGGTGGCCAAGTTGTTTGCCGCGGAGCCGTGGATCGATCCAGCAAAGATGGCCGAGCGCCGCCCGCTGCACTTCAAGGCCAGTGACGGCATGGATCTGGAGGCGATCCTGACGATTCCGAACGGCACCAACCTGGCCAACCTGCCGATGATCCTGTTGCCGCACGGCGGCCCGATCGGCATACGGGACAACTGGGACTACGACAACGACGCCCAGTTCCTCGCCAGCCGCGGCTATCTGGTGCTGCAGGTGAACTACCGCGGTTCCAGCGGCCGCGGCGAGGACTTCCAGGAAGCCGGCTACCTGAAATGGGGCACCCGTATCCAGCAGGATCTGATCGATGGCGTGAAGTGGACCATCGCCGAGAACTATGCCGATCCCAAGCGCGTCTGCGTCTACGGCGGCAGCTTCGGCGGTTACTCGGCGATGATGACCACGATCCGCGCACCGGGCATGTTCAAGTGCGCGGTCGGCTACGCCGGCATCTACGACCTGGCCATGATGTACAAGAAGGGCGACATCAAAACAAGCAAGTCCGGCCGCAGCTATCTGAACACGGTCATCGGCAAGGACGATGCCGATCTCGCCGCCAACTCGCCCGACAAGCTGGCCGACAAGATCGACGTGCCGGTGCTGTTGATCCACGGTGAGGACGACAAGCGCGCGCCGTTCGCGCAGGCCAAGGCGATGCGCGCCGCGCTCGATGCCGCGCACAAGCCATACGAATGGCTGAGCAAGCCCGGCGAAGGTCACGGTTTCTACGACGAGAAGAACAACATCGAGTTCTACAATCTGTTGCAGACTTTCATTGCCAAGCACATCGGCCCCGGCGTCAACTCAAATTGAGGCCTGCGGTACAGAAAATCCTGGAAGGCGCTTCGGCGCCTTCTTTTTTGGCTTCTACAAAACGCCTGCGTCGCCACGGTGTTGCGCGCTTCACGCAGTCGTACCGTAATTTCACGACGTTTTTTCTTGCAGTTTGATTGCGCTTTGACTTAACGTCGGGGTTACATCGTCATTCCCCCATGCACGACGATGCCGTGGCGCGTAGCCCTAACCCCAGGTGAGACGCGCTGTCCCAAGAGCCCGAATGACCAGCTTTGCAGCTGGCCAGTGGCTGTTTTTGTTCGGAGTTTTACCCCATGAAACAGAAGACCTTGCTCGCTGCCGCCATCACGGCAGCGTTGATGCTGCAGACGTGGACAGTTTCCGCGCAGGACGCGCCCTCCTCCACGGCCCAGGACAATGCCGCCACCGACCAGGCCAAGCAGCTTGAGACCATCACGGTTACCGGTTCGCGCATTCGCAGCGTGGACATGGAAACTGCACAACCGGTGTTTACGATTGATCGCGCCGAGATCCTGAAACAGGGCTATGTCAGCGTTGGCGACATCCTTTCCCACATCACCGCTGCCGGCTCTCCGAGCTACAGCCGCTCCGCCGTGCTGACCTCCAATACCTACGCCGGCAGCTCCACAGTGGAGCTGCGTGGGCTGGGTGCCTCCCGTACACTGGTGCTGGTGGATGGTCGCCGCTGGGGTACCAATGCCGACGGTTTCACCGATCTGGACACGATTCCATCCTCGATCATCGAACGCATCGATGTCCTGAAGGACGGCGCATCGGCCATCTATGGCTCCGACGCAATCGCCGGCGTGATCAACATCATCACCCGCACGGACATCAAGGGCGGTGACGCCAATGTCTACTACGGCCAGTTCGGCAAGGGCGATGGAGCCCAGCAGCAGTACGACTTCACCTGGGGTAACAAGCTCGGCAAGCTGTCCTATGTGTTCAGCGGCACCTATGCCAAGGAAGATCCGGTATGGGCAAACGATCGCGACTTCTCGCGCTACCCGCTGGGTCCGCGTCACCCGACGGAAGGTCTGTCCTCCTTCGGCCCGGGCGGCCTGATCCTGAACAGCCCCGACGGTGCCATCAAGCTCAATCCGGGTGCTGATCCGACCAATCTTGGCAATTATCACGCCTTCACAAGCGCTGACAAATACAACGCCGACCAGCAGATGATGCTGCTCAACGGTGCCAAGCGTAAGTCGCTGTTCGGCAAGACCACCTACGCGATCACCAACGACATCAGCGCACACGCCGACGCGGCCTACACCGAGCGCACGGCGAACATCCAGGTTGCCGGTTATCCGATCGGAACCTCCAACACGGGCGTCGCGCTGGACAAGGACAGCTATTACAACCCACTGGGCAGCCAGCAGGGCTACGCCGCTCCGCAGGACGTCGAGTTCCTGCGCCGTGGCGTCGAGACACCGCGCGTGACCAAGAACACGCTGAAGACCTACCGCGTCGGCGCCGGACTCGACGGTGTCTTCCAGATCGGTGAACGCAACTTCAACTGGGATGTCAACGGTTTCTACAACAAGAACCATGGCGACACCTTCGGCACGGGCAACTACAACCTGCTGAACCTCGCCAAGGCGCTTGGCCCGTCCTTCAAGGATACCGATGGCGTGGTCAAGTGCGGCAGCCCTGGCGCCGTGATCGCCGGTTGCACGCCGGTGAACATCCTGTCTGGTGCAGGTGGTCTGAACCAGCGGATGCGCGACTATATCGGCCTCAACACCAATGGCACGTATGGCACCCAGACCACCGGTTTCGCCGCCAATATCGGTGGCGATGTGGTCCAGCTGCCGGCCGGCATGATGCAGTTCGCCGCTGGCGTGGAATATCGTCGCGAGGCTGGTTACAACCGTCCGGACGGCTTCTCGCAGACCGGCAACTCCACCGATCTGGCCTCGGACTCTTCCTCGGGCAAGTACAACACCAAGGAAGCCTACGCGGAGTTGAACATCCCCGTGCTGGTCGACCTCCCGGGCGCGAAGCTGCTGTCGGTCGATCTGGCCAGCCGCTTCTCCAGGTACAGCACCTTCGGCAACACCACCAACAGCAAGTTCGGCATTCAGTGGAAGCCGATCGATGACCTGTTGGTGCGCGGCAGCATCTCGGAAGGCTTCCGTTCGCCGACCATCAACGACCTGTACGGCGGCCAGTCGCAGACCTTCGACAGCTACACCGATCCTTGCGACGCCACCTTTGGCGCCGTGGCGAACGGCAACGCCAATGCGATCGCGGCGTGCCGCGCCGCAGGCCTGGGTGTGAACTTCCATCAGGCCGACTCTTCCGGCCTGCCGGTCGATTCGGTCGACTCGCAGTCCACCACGCCGTTCCTCTCCGGCTCCAACGTGAAGCTCCAGCCCGAAACCTCGCTCAGCAAGACGCTGGGTTTTGTCTACAGCCCGAGCTACGTCGACGGCCTCAACCTGTCGCTGGACTGGTACAACATCCGTATCAAGAACCTGATCAGCTCGGTTTCGTCCAACGACGTGCTCAATGATTGCTACCTGCGCGACATGCAGACCGCATGCGGTCAGTTCTCGCGCGACAGCAACGGTCAGGTGATCAACCTGGTCCATACGCTGACCAACCGCGGCCATCTGGAAAACGAAGGCTACGACTTCAACGTCGCTTACCGTTTGCCAAAGCAGCCGTTCGGCCAGTTCAAGGTCAGCCTGGATACCAACTACGTCAGCAAGTACAACCTGAACCCCGGTTCCGGTTACCCGATCAGCTATGACGTGGGTCAGTACTCCACCTGGCGCGTCCGCTCCAATGCCAGCTTGGACTGGAGCTACGGCGACTTCGGCGCCACTTGGGGCGTACGTTACTACTCCGGCCTGAAGGAAGACTGCTCGTTCGCTCTTGAGTGCAGTCTGCCGAATTATTTCACGCCGGGCGTGGGCATCACTCCGAAGCGCCAGGTCGGCGGCATTGCCTTCAACGACCTGTCGGTGCGTTGGAACACTCCGTGGAATGGCACCATTTCACTGGGCGCCAACAACCTGTTCAATCGCCAGAGCCCGTTGTTCTATACCGCATCGAGCAACTCGATCGGCAACAGCGGCTTCGTCGCCAACCCGTCGTACGACATCGGCCGTTTCTGGTACGTGCGATACAACCAGAAATTCTGATCGATCGCTTCAGGCAAAACAAAAATGGCGGGCCAGTGGCCCGCCACTTTTTTGCCCGCCGCAGGAAGCTTGAGCTTTCCCATGAGGGAGCTACAGACGGCTTACAGCAATACCGGTCGATCCGGCAGTTCATCCGGGTTGGCATTGTTGCTACCGGGAAAATGGCGGGCCAGCAGTGCATGCGCGGCGGTGATGCCTTCGAGGCTCCCAACGCGCCATTGTCCACGAGCATAGCTTTCGCGCATGCGCGCGCAGATCGCATCCCATTCGGCTGGTGTCGCCCGTGCCGCGATGCCGCGGTCAGCGACGATCTCGATGCGGTGCTCGGCCATCAGCACGTAGAACAACACGCCGCTGTTGCGTTCGGTATCCCACACGCGCAGCTGGGCGAATACCTGGCGCGCGCGGGCTGGCGCATCGAGGCCGTCCAGCACGGCCAAGGGGGACAATCGCGACTCGATCGCGAAGCAGACTTCACCCAGATGCGTGCGTTCGCCGGCGGCGATCGCCGCCGCCATCTCGTCCAGCAGCGCAGTCGGGAAACGCCGGCGCAGTTGAAACCAGCCACCGAACAGATTGATCAGCAGTCGCTGCATGCGTGCCATCACCAGCTCCCCGACGAACCGCCGCCGCCGAAGCTGCCGCCACCGCCGCTGAAGCCGCCACCGCCAAAGCCACCGCTCCCACTGCCGCCGCCCCAGCCACCACCGCCGAAGCCACCCCAGCCGCCGCCGCCGATCGAGCGTCCGGCACCGCCGGGCAACAGCATCAGCACGCCGCCGACCAGCGCGCCGATGATGCCGGCACCCATCGAAATCAGCAG